>JAZRDW010000106.1:0-19427 GCA_045660505.1 Christensenellaceae bacterium
CTTGGTATAACAGGTGTAATAGCAATGTCTATCGTAATGATAGTATGTTTTTTCTTCCCGTTCATATCGTCCGTGCCCGTTCAACTTGCATCGGCTGTTAGTTATGGGCTTTGGGGTGGGTTTATTCACGTTGCAATATCACTTTTTATAGCAAGTCAGTTGCTCTTTTTATTTTCAAAAAGCACTTTGTTTTTAAGTTCACAAAAGAAAAGGGAAGAACACCTTTTAATGGAAGAAAAAATTAAAAACAGCAAAAGAAGTATTTATTACTTTTTATTTTTAGCATATTTAGCGCCGTTCGTACCGTTTATGGTAATTCACTCAATCGCTGCAGAAAGCGGAATGAAGTGGTGGAAGTATGCTTTAATTACCTTGCTTGCTCCTATCCCAGATATAATAGTCACACTTTGGGCAGGCGTTAGAATAACAACTTCATCATCACCGATAGTATCATATATTATATTGTTAGTTATAATAGTAATAGTCGTTTTAACTATGGTTTTCAAAAACAAGTTAATTGACTGGATTTTTACACCAAAGGAAAAAGAAGAAAATGAGCAAAGAGAAAGAATTGAATAATGGAAAAGTTGTAAATAATGCAACGGAGTTAAACTCTGACCTTAAATTTGGGCTTAAAAGTTTTATAACTATTTGCGCAATTTTACTAGGCATAATTATATTAGTTGGTGTTTTAACCTATATAATCCCAGCGGGAAAGTATGAATCCGACCAAAGTGGAAATATTATTCCAGATTCTTTTGCTTTTATTGAAAGCACCACTACTCTACCCGTTTGGCGTTGGTTTACTGCGCCTATTGAAGCGCTTATATTTGGCGAAGGAAACTTTAACATTATTCAAATTATAGCAGTTTTATTAGTTTTAGGTGGAACGTTTAAGGTTCTTGATAAAGCAGGGCTATTAGTTGCAATAGTTCATATGATAGTGGATAAGTTTTATGAAAAAAGATACCTTTTAATTTGGGTTATCACGCTATTTATGATGCTATTAGCATCTTGTTTTGGTTTGCAAGAAGAACTTTTAATTTTATTCCCTATTCTACTAGCAATTTCATCAGCAATGGGGTGGAGTAAAGAACAAGCCGTTAGTTTAATTTTAATTACTACGGGCGTTGGTTTTACAACTGCTATGTTTAACCCGTTCACAATAGGCGTTGCATCAAATCTTGCCGGCATAACCGTTTTAGACGGGCTTTGGTTTAGGGTTTTAATGTTTGTGATTTTATACATATTTACTAGCATTTTCTTGACCATTATGGCAAAGCAAGATGAAAAGAAAACGTTAACTGCTGAAAGCAACTATCAATTTGAACATTTAAGCGAAGAAATAAAGCGTGAATACTCTAAAAAGTCTGCAATGGTTATAGCGTTGTTTTCGGTGGCGCTAGTTGTAATTGTAGTTTTTTCAATAGTTCCCGTTTTGGCAGATTTAGGCTTAGGAATGGTGTGTATGGCACTTGCATTTGTTGTTGGCACCTTTATTATAGGTATAAAGTGCTTAGGGTCATTTAAGGAAACTATCAAAGCATTTTTATCGGGCGCTAAAGATTTATCACCATCAGTAATAATAATTTTACTTGCGTTTAGCGTTAAATATATTGCTGAACGTGGCAATATTTTACATACAATGTTTTATTATTGCTATAATTTTATGAGCACTCAATCACCATACGTTTCAGTTGTTATTTTATACTTAATTATTTTGGTGTTTGAATTCTTTATACCTGGTTCACTAGCAAAGGCATTGCTTTTAATACCACTATTAACTTTAGCGCCGTTGCCAGGCATTAGCGTAAACGTTATAATGTTAGCCTTTTTATTCGGTGATGGCTATACAAACGTTTTATACCCAACTTGTGGAACGCTTGTAGTAGGCTTAAGTTTGGCAAACGTAAGTTTTGTAAGTTGGCTAAAGCGAACGGGGCTGTTCCAAATATTGCTGTTTATCGTGTCGGTTGCATTTTTAATGTTAGCAGTTTATATAGGGCTTTAATTTATAAGTATATACGATTATTAAAATTAGATATTGACAACTTTGTGATGTTATAGTAAAATTAAACTATAAACATAAACATAAAGGAGAGAAAATTATGGCAAAAAAATCTAAAAAACAAAAAACTAACGGCAAACTATTTTTAGCCATTGCGCTTTTGTTTGGTATCGCATCAATATTTATGATTTTGCTCCCCGCAATTAAGGTTATTGATTCCGACACGGCTTATACAGGCTTACAAGTAGTTTTCGGCTATGAAAACAAAGAAACATTGTTTGGTTCTACTATCACAACGCCTATTTTAGAATTTTCATTTATGAATTTACTTACCTATCTTCTAGTTATCGTTGGCGTAATAACTTTAATATTAAATTTAATAGGCAAGGCTAACGGCTTACTATCATTAATCAGCATAATTGCCCTTGTTGGCGCAGGCGTGTTGTTCTTTTTAACCGCTAACTTCACAATGCCTGTTGTTGGCGATATAAGTTCATTTTTAGGCGCTACGGTTGAAGAAATTAGAGAATATTACCAACTTGGCATAGGCGCTATTTTGGGTGGTATCTTCTCAATCCTTGCCGGCGTTAGTCAACTAGTGAAAAATTTTGTTAAATAATTACCGAATAAATTAAAACAAAACCTTTTCTCATTTTTATTTGGGGAAAGGTTTTTTGCATATTATATTGTAAAAGTGATAGCATTTAACAAACAATGTCAATAATTAACAAAAACTATTTATATATAAAAAATTTTGTTAAAAATTTTCAAAAATTTTTGAAAAACGGGTAAAAAACGCTTTACAAATTTTGCCGAATATTGTACTATATTATTGTCAAAAGGAAATAACCTTTGGCAACTAAAAATGCTCATCATTTTCCCCCTTATCATATATTATTCAGGAAGCAGTTAACAGTGTTAATTGCTTTTTGAATTTTAAAATTACTTTTTCATTATCAATAACTTTCGCACTTAATAATAACAACTGCTTCCTTCTCCTACGCTATCGCTACGGAGCACTAGCAAAGGCTAAAGGTTGCCAAGTCAAAGTCGTGCAGTCCGCAGTTAACAGTGTTAATTGCTTTTTGAATTTTAAACCTAAAATCTTATAAACTACGCAATACTATGTTTCTGCTTAGTATTTTGACTATGATAACCAAAAAGGTTAATCATATCCAAAATCCTTCGCGAGCCTTGTCTTGCTTTTTCTAAAATTTTAGGGGGCAATAATAACAACTGCTTCCTTCTCCTACGCTATCGCTATTGGGGGGCTAGCCTAACTTGTTTCTAATGTTTTAGAAAATATGCGTAACTGCTTTTTATCATTTATGAAGTTTCTTTTTATTTTTAAATAGGGTATTGTAAAACATTATATAATATGTTAAAATAATATTAATAAAAACTTCGTGGGGTTACTTATGAATAAAGGCGAAATAGCAAAAGCAATTTTTTTATCGGGGGCTAATTGTTGTCAATCAGTTGTTCTTGCTTTTAAAGAAGAATTGAACATGGATGAAATCACCTTAAAAAAACTTTCAATAGGTTTTGGTGGTGGCGTTGGTAGACAACGTGAAGTTTGTGGTGCCGTTTTAGGTATGACTATGGTTTTAAGTTATCTTTTATCCGACGGGCAAGATAAGTTAGCCATTTATAAAATTATTCAAGATGCATGTGCCGAATTTAAAGCAGAAGTTGGTTCTATTGTGTGTGCTAATCTGCTTGATGGTGAAACGTTAAAAGATAAATCATGCGTTCCTGAAAAGCGCACTGAAAGTTATTATAAAAAAAGACCTTGCGCAGACCTTTGCTTGTTGGCTGGGGAAATTACGCAAAAATACTTAAATTTATAGGATATAATTATGGACAATTTTATTGAAAATTCTTCAATTCAAAAGGAATTTATAGAACAAGAAAAGCCGTTAAAAAAATTTTTAGGCTTAAAAATTGCAACTATTATTTTACAAAGTATAATCACAATTTTAATAGTATTATTGTTAGCAACAAGCGTTGATACAAGTTTGGAATACTGGGAATTAGGCTATGCTATTATTTTTGCATTCGTTTTGGTTTTTGGCGGAATTGCTTTGTTAATTCCTTTAATATTATCATTAGTTGGCTTAATTAAATCAATAAAAGCATATAAAAAGGGCGAATGCACTTTAGGAACACTTATTTTCTTTATAATAACAATGATAACGCCTATTATAATTTATCTTCTTTCATTCTTAATAGGTAAAGAAGTTCCATTATGGGTAGCGTAAAAAAATGAAAGTAGGTATAATATTAAAAGCACCATTTTTAGATTGTGTGGTGGAAGAACAAAGCGTAATTTTTGCTGATGCAGGTTATAAATATAAAGAACAAATAGGCAATAAGAATATTTTGGCTGTTGTGGGTGATTTTGATAGTTTAGGCTTGCCCCCAAAAGATGAAAAGGTTTTAGGCTTAGAAGTTGAAAAAAACTTTACCGACGGGGAAAGGGCTATAAGGTTTGCTGTTGAAAACGGTTATAACGAAATATCTATTTACGGTGGATATGGTGGCAAAATTGAACATATTTTAGGAAATATTGCCCTATTAAAGATAGCAAAAAATCTTGGTGCAAAAGCGCGCATAATAGAAAAGGATAGCATTACCGAACTTATTGATAACGAAGGTTGGTATAGCGTAAAAAAAGATGCCACCGTTTCGCTTATCCCTTATGGTGAAAGTTGTTGCTTTTCTAAAAGCCAAGGGCTATATTACCCACTAGATAATATAACTTTAACCAACGCCGATACCCGTGGCATAAGCAATAAAGCACTAGATAATAAAATATATATAAAGTTTAATAATGGTTTAGCATTGTTAATTTATGATAGGTAAAACAAAAAGCGGTCAAGAAAATCTTGACCGCTTTTTTATTAATTAAAATTATTTTAACGTGGTTTTGTTCATTTCTTTTACGAACGCTTTTGAAGATAACACTATTACGCCAACAACTAAAACGATAGCAATATCAACGAACACGAAAGAGTTATAGCCTAAACTATAAATCCAAGGGTTAAGCCCTTTAGCGTATGCCTCAAAGGCGAACACGCCTGATATTAAGTGGCAAACAAATCTAACTACGCCACTTAAAATTCCACCTAGTAAAAAGGCTATTTGTGGGAAGTTTTCAAGTTTTTTGTTTTGTGAAAATGCGCCCGTTAAACCTATTGATGCAAATGCGATAGGGTAATCTAACAAAAATTGCGCAGGGTGAATTATCCAAGGGTCTTGTATTGCTTGTAATATTCCGTAAATCAAGCACACGAACACGCCTTTTTTAGTTCCGTAAATAAATGAGAAAATCATTATAGGTAAAAGTGAGAAAAGGGTTACTGAACCGCCTTGTGGCATTTCAAAAAGTTTTATGTAAGAAAGCCCAAAACTCATAGCAACGGTAATGCCTGCTAAAGCAATGCACTTTGTATCAATAGGCTTATCGTTTTTATCTAGAATAAAGCCTAAGCCTACTATTAAAACTATTAAAAGAACGCAAGCAATATATAGAATAGGTTGATTAACAGACGCCGTTTCAGAATTATAATAGCCGTCGTTTTTGAACTTTAAATCGTAATAGATAGCCATTAAAACACCAGCAACAATTAGGATAATAAGATTTATTATACCTAAAATGGTTAAAGTTTTTTTGGTTAATGGTTTACTTTCTTGTTCTTTTTCTTTTTTAGTAGTAACTAATAAAATTACTGCAGATGCTATCAAAGATAAGGCTAAAACTAATAGGGGAATTAAAACGAATTTAATAAGGGCATCTCTATCAAGCCAGTTGTCTTCAGCATACATAGTGCTATAACTTTTAGCAATTTCCATTATTAAACAGGTTAACCCTATTAACAATAAAAACCCAAAAAGAACTATAAGTGCAATTTTAATAAACTTAGAAAAGTATTCTTTCTTTATTAAAAGCACGGCTAAGCCTATTATAACTGCTAAGGAAAGCGCACCTATAACAAGCCATTTAGCAACTGGCGAAAAAACGTCAATTGCATACGAAAATAAAAGATTTTGCATTTTTGCCTCCTTTTATTCGCTATAGAAAAATAAAAACGCACCTTTATTTTGGTGCGTTAAAACTCTAATCAAATCACATTTCCTTCAAGCATTACCTTGCGGATTCAATGGTATAATCTCAGCCAAACGGCACCCATAGCGAATATTTAATTTTTTTAGTAAACTCATATTAACATAAAAAAAGTATTGCGTCAAGCAAAATTATGTGCTAAAATAGAAATCCACTTAAATTTTTTATTTTGATTTTACAATTAGGGGGGGATAAATATATATGTATAAGTTTTACGCTTTTATTAATCGTATGAAGTATATTAAACGCTGGTCGCTTATGCGTTCTATAAGGGAAGAGAATATTATGGAACACAGCCAACAAGTGGCAGTTATAGCGCACGCTTTAGGGTTAATTGCAAACAAAAAGTTTAACAAAAATTTAGATATAACTAAAATAGTTTTCTTAGCGCAATACCACGAAGTTGGGGAAGTTATTACGGGCGACTTACCAACCCCTATAAAATATTTTAACCCGGAAATAAACTCTGCTTATAAAGATTTAGAAAAGGGGGCTTGCGAAAAACTTTTAACAATGCTACCTGATTTCTTAAAAGAAGAATATACACAATATATAATACCTGATGAAAAAAGCGAAGAATATAAAATAGTTAAATGCGCAGATAAACTTTCAGCATACCTAAAGTGCGTTGAAGAAGTGCGCGCAGGGAACTCTGAGTTTAAAAAAGCAAAACAAACAACTTTTAGTTCGCTAAAAGCAATGAAATCACAAGAAGTTGATTACTTTTTGAAAGAGATTGCTCCATCTTACGAACTAACGCTAGATGAACTTGATTGATTTGTGCATTTTATACATATATAATTAAATTATTTATTGAAATTGCCTATTCAATAAAGTTGAAAAAAAAGAACAAATATTGTAAAATATATTCGTAAAAAAACAAAGGGTGAAAATACCTATAAAGGAGATAAAAATGGCAAGTTTAAATCTTAAAAACATTTATAAGGTTTATCCATCAGGCGTTACTGCTGTTACAGACTTTAACCTTGATATTGAAGACAAAGAATTCATCATTTTCGTTGGTCCATCTGGTTGTGGTAAATCAACAACACTTCGTATGATTGCAGGCTTAGAAGAAATTTCTGCTGGTGAACTTTACATTGACGGTGTTTTGGTTAACAACGTTGCACCAAAAGATAGGGATATCGCAATGGTTTTCCAAAACTATGCATTATACCCACACATGACCGTTTATGACAATATGGCATTCGGTCTTAAACTTCGCAAAATGCCTAAGGAAGAAATTGACCAAAGGGTTAGGGAAGCAGCAAGAATTCTTGGTATTGAAATGTATTTAACCAGAAAGCCAAAGGCTTTATCTGGTGGTCAAAGGCAACGTGTTGCTTTAGGCCGTGCTATCGTTCGTGAACCAAAAGTATTCTTACTTGACGAACCATTATCTAACTTGGACGCTAAACTCCGTTCACAAATGAGAACTGAAATTACTAAACTTCACAATAGATTAGCAACAACTTTCATTTACGTTACTCACGACCAAGTTGAAGCTATGACTATGGGTACAAGAATCGTTGTTATGAAAGATGGTTTCATGCAACAAGTTGATACACCTATCAACCTTTATGATTACCCTATTAACCAATTCGTTGCAGGCTTTATCGGTTCACCACAAATGAACTTCTTCGTTGGTAAACTTACCGGCACAAAAGCAAAAGTATGCTTTGAATTTGGTGGGGATAAGATTGTTCTTCCAAAATCAAAAGTTCAATTAATTTGCAACTTAGAAAAATATCTTAACACTGATAGGGAAGTTATTTTCGGTATCAGACCAGAAGATATCCATGATGATGAAGCATGGGTAAATAAAGAAAAAGCACAAACTATTGAAGTTAAAGTTGACGTTGTTGAAGCGCTTGGCGCTGAAACATTACTTTACTGCAAAACAAAAACTGAAATCGTTGAACAAGACGACCTTGCTAGTATCGTAGACGACGTATCTAACTTAACTGCAAAAGTTAACTCTCGTTCTACAACAAAGGCAGGCGATATGGTTAAAATCGCACTTGACGTTGACCATGCACACTTCTTTGATAAAGAAACTGAAGTTACTATCTGCGCTCGTGATGAAGAAAACAAGGCTGTTATTGAAGAAATTCAAGCAAGGCGTGAACAAGAAGAAGCTGAAAAGGCTGCTGCCGCTGCATTAAAACTTGCTGAAGAAGAAGCTAAACTTGCTGAAGCAGCAGAAAAAGCAAGACTTAAAATGGAAAAGAAATTAGCAAAGAAAGCAGCAAAACAACCTGTTGAAGAAGTTGTAGACGCTCCATCTCAAGAAGAAGTTATTGAAGAAAATAAATAGTGAATTTATTTAGTTAATTAGGCTATTGCAATTTTTTGCAATAGCCTTTTAATTTTTTTCTTATATTTTTTGATAATGGAAGAGTTAAACCTAAAATTGTTGCAAAAACGGTTAATTTTAACTTTTTAACCTTAAAAACGCCAAAAAAACGGCATTTATAAAAATTTTTTTGTGCATTTTGCCGAATAGTTTAAAAAACTTGTTCGTTTTATTTGTATTTTTTTCAAAAAAAGGATATAATTTGATTATTCTATGAATAAAGGGATTTTACTATGGAAAACGATATAAAGGTTTTTGTTAAGGGTATAATTGAAAAAACGGGGTTAGATTTTTCAGTTTATTCTGCTAACGGTGAATTTATTTGTGGCGCTACAAACTTAAAAGATAAAGTGCCTTGTGATTTTGAAGGGATTAAAACCTTACCTGCATTAAACAAAACGGTTTTTTATATTAAATATAAATCAAAATCGTTTATAGGCTGTCTTGAAGGGGCAACAAAAATTCAAGAAAATTATGCTTATCTAATTACCGAACTTGCTGAAAATGCTTTTCTAAAGGAATCAGGCTTAACGCGTGCAGAATTTTGCAAAGCAATTTTACTTGGCGAAGTTAACCACTCACAAATTTCTAAATACGTTAGAAAGTATGAAATGAAAGATTTGCCTGCTTTCGTTATGGTTATTAGCGCAAACAAAAAATCTTTTGCAGACGTTTTGCACTTACTAAAAACTTATAGTGATGATAGTTTAGACTTTGCCGTTGATATTGATGATAACCAACTTGCATACGTGAAGTTTGTTGATGAAATTATTGAAAATGAATATCAATCTTCAACCGAATACGCAATGGTGTTAAAGCAATCAATTTATGAAGAAACGGGTTCAAGCGTAAAAATTGCAATAGGTAGCACGGTAAAAACACTTGCCGATTTAAGCACTTCTTTTGCCCAAGCAATGACTGCTGTTAGAATGAGTAACGCCCTTAATTCTAAAGGGGATATTCACTCGTTTAAGGAATATATGCTTATTAAAATGCTAGAAGATATGCCTAAGTATAAACTAAATGAGTATTTAGAAATTCTTTTAGACAATACGGCAAAAGAAATTTTCTTTGATGAAGAAATGACTAATACTGCCGAAGAATTTTTAGAAAATAGTTTAAATGTTAGTGAAACTTCTAGAAAGTTATATCTTCATAGGAACACGTTAACCTATAGGCTAGATAAAATTGAAAAGGGCGCAGGGCTTGATATTAGGAAGTTCTCAGACGCAGTCACTTTCCGTTTAATAACAATACTTTCAAAATTAGTTAAATAATAATTAAAAAGGTAGGGCTTTTAACTAGGTTAGTTAGAATAAAAATATTTATTCAGCGTGTAAACTATATCCCTATCAGCAATATTAGATATAGGTTTTAAACCAACTATATCCCGCTCTTGTGTTTCATAAGAGCGGGTTTTTGTTTCTTTTAAGTTAATAAACTTTTCTAAAAGTGGCAAAATTACTGAAATATCTATGTTTTTTATGGCAGATTTAATATCAAAATTATTTTCTTTAAGGTGGTTAAATAAGGCTCCAAAATCTTTGCCGTATTCACTAACTAAAAAAGATATTAAAAGTTGTAATATTTCCATAATAACCCCGCTAACATTATAGTATATGACTTTCATAAACTAAAATTGAAAAATTTTTTTATAAGGGGTGCAGTATGCAAGATTTTAACGACTTTGTAAACCAAAATAAAAACGCTAAAAAACCTGATGGATTAGATGATAATATTTTTAATTTGATTTCTTCTTTATCGGCACGGTTTGATGGCAAAAACCAAACTGAACTTTTATCGGCTATCTATAACGAAGCCAAAAAGGGCAAGGAAAGGGGTACGCTTACTAATAAAGATATTGATAATTTTGCTAATATGCTTTCACCACTTCTTGATGACCAAAAAAGAAAAATGTTAAAAAAAGTTGTTAACGAACTTAAAAAGATTTAGCAATCTTTTCAATAGCAGATAGAAAAAAGTTAATTTCCCTAGTGGTGTTTTGTGCTGATAAACTTGCCCTAATAAGCCCACCGTTTTCGGTGTGCAAATATTTATGCATAAGTGGTGCGCAATGAAGTCCACCACGCACGGCAATATCATAATCACTATTTAATATATCGGCACAATCGCTACTAGGCAAGTTTTCTATGCTAAACGCACATATTCCTGCTTTGTTAGGTTTTGAATAACACTTAACCAAAGGTATATTTTTTAGCCCATTTATTAAATGCGAAGTTAAGTTATAAAGGTGTTCACCAAAATTATTTATATTATTCGCTATGTATTTAACCCCTTCGTTTAGGGCAGAAATTGCAGGTAAATTAAGCGTGCCTGCCTCTAATTTTTCGGGGTAAATTTCAGGTTGAATTAGGCTAAAAGAATCTGTGCCTGTTCCACCGAAAATTAGTGGGGATAAATTAATTTTTTCATCAACAATCAAAACTCCACTACCCATAATTCCGTATAGACCTTTATGCCCTGCTAAGCAAAGCATATTAAACATATCAGTTTTCATTGATAGGGGAATATGCCCACCACCTTGCGCCCCATCAACAAGATATAAAATATTTTTTTCTTTGCAAAGAGAACCTATGCTTTTAATATCAACACTCTCTCCGTTTACGTTAGATATAGAAGTGGTGATAACTAAATAGGTGTTTTTCTTTATAGCCTTTTCTATCGGTTGCAAAAAAGAATTGTTTACGGGCTTAACTATATCAAGTTCAATTAGCCCTAAATTTTTTAAGTGATATAAAGGGCGCAAAACTGAGTTGTGTTCGTAAACGGTGGTTATAATATGCCCACCTTTTTTAATGCTACCAAAAATGGCTATATTCAACGCTTCGGTACAATTTTTTGTAAAAATAACTCTATCAGGTGTGCAGTCAAAAAACTTGGCTATATTTTCCCTACACTCGTAAATAATTCTCGCCCCCGTTAATGCTAAGTGATGCCCACTTCTAGTAGGGTTTGCTAAAATGTATTTAGTGGTATTATTAACTGCATCTAAAACGGCTTGCGTTTTAAAACCACCCGTTGCGGCGTTATCAAAATATATCATACTTAACTCCTTAAAAGTAACAAATTTTTAGGCTTATTAATACTATATTGTATAAACAAAAGATTGCTTTTATGCAAAGGAGAAAGTATTATGGAATTCGTTGTGGTTGCCTTTCGTTCACGCGCGCACACGGTAAAGTTTTCAGAGTATTTAAGAAGTTACGGAATAAATAATGAAATAATTAACACCCCGAAAGAAGCAGGGGTAGGGTGTGGACTTTCCATAAAAATATCAACGTCACTTTTTTCTATAGTAAAAAAAGCCACATTCAGCGTTAACCTAAATTCTTTTGCCGGATTTTTTTTGGTCACTATTTACCAAAATCAACGCAAAGTAAGAAGCATTTAATTAAAAGTAATAAAAAAACGCTTGTAAAAAAGGTTAAATTTATGTTAAACTAAATTCGGTATAAAAATATGGATAAAAATACGGCAAAAATTATAGTTGAAAAGTTATCTAAAGTTTTTACGGATAAGCCTGCATTAAATTTTTCTACGCCATACGAATTACTCATTGCAGTAATTCTATCGGCACAATGCACGGACGAGCGTGTAAATAAAATAACTAAAGTGCTTTTTGAAAAGTATTCTACGCCAGAAAAAATGATTTCTTTATCTCAAGAAGAACTAGAAAAATATATTTTTTCTTGTGGGTTATATAAATCAAAGGCAAAGCACATATTAAGTGCTACAAAAGATATTTTAACTAAGTTTAACGGACAAGTTCCTTGTTTATTAGAAGACTTGCGTTCTTTAGCAGGGGTAGGCAGAAAAACAGCAAACGTTGTTTATAGCGTTGCTTTTAAGGGGAACGCCATTGCCGTTGATACGCACGTTTTTAGGGTGTCAAACAGAATAGGGCTTGCTAATGCTAAAAACGTATTAAATACTGAAAAACAATTAATGAAAATTTTAGATGAAAAGGACTGGTCTAGGGCACACCATTATTTAATTTATTTAGGCAGAAGTTTTTGTAAAGCAAGTAAGCCTGATTGTGATAATTGCCCTATTAAAGAAAATTGTAAAAAGAAAAAGTAAAAGGTGAAATATGTTTATAGATAGAGCGTTAATTACTATAAAAGCAGGTAATGGCGGAAGCGGTATTACTTCTTTTATACATTATAAAGGTAAGGTTAGCGGTGGCCCTGACGGTGGGGACGGCGGTAAAGGTGGCGATATAATTTTTGTTGCCGATAAGCACCTAACTACTTTAGCAGATTATTACTATAAAACTAAATACGTTGCTGAAAACGGCGAACCTGGTGGTTCAAAAGACTGTTTTGGTAAATGTGGTGAAGACTTAGTGTTAAAAGTTCCACTAGGCACGGTTATTAGAGATAGGGAAAGTGGCAACATTATTGCCGATATGTTTACTGACGGGCAAAGAAAAGTAGTTTTAGTCGGTGGCGAAGGTGGTAAGGGTAATGCTAAATTTGCCAACTCAAGAAGGCGTGCGCCACACTTTTCACAAACGGGTGAAAAAACTGAAGAAAAGAAAGTTATTTTAGAATTAAAAACTATTGCAGACGTTGGCTTGGTTGGTTTCCCTAACGTAGGCAAATCAACAATTTTGTCAAAGATAACCCGTGCAAGGCCAAAGATTGCAAACTATCACTTTACAACTTTATCACCAAATTTAGGGGTTGCAGACTATTATGATAATCAATTTGTGGTTGCAGATATACCTGGGTTGATTGAAGGGGCAAGTGAAGGTTTGGGCTTAGGCACCGAATTTTTAAGGCACATTGAAAGAACTAGAATGTTAGTTCACGTTGTTGACGTTTCTGGTGTTGAAGGCCGTGACCCTTATGATGATTACTTAAAAATAAATGCAGAATTAAAAAATTACAGCCCAGAATTAGCAAAGTTAAAGCAAATTGTTGTTGCAAATAAGGTTGATATTTACGGCGCTGAAGAAAAGTTTAAGGAATTCAAAAAACAAATAGGCAGAAAGCATAAGATTATAGAAGTTTCTGCTATTTCAGGCAAAGGGCTTGATACCTTAAAGAAAGCAATTTATGAAATATTAATTAAATTGCCACCTTTAAAACCACTTGAATTTGAAGAATTTAACTACGTTAAACCTGATAGGCTTTCTTATGAAATTTATAAGGAAGGCGAAACTTTTGTTATTGAAGGCACACTTGTTGACGTGCTTAAGCGCAACGTTGTTTTAGACGATATGAACTCACTTGCATATTTCCATAAAGTTTTGCGTGATAGGGGAATTATTGACGAACTAAGAAAAATGGGCGCAACAGATAAATCAACTATTATTATCGGTGGCGAAGAATTTGAATTTGTAGATTAAGGCCTTATCACTTTCGTATAGTTGATTTTTTACGCCAACTTGCAAAAGAATTTGTGTAAAACAACATGGTTCGTTTCTAAAGCCTTTAAGAAACCATTAAAAAGAATAGAAAGGAGAATAAAAATGTTAACTTCTAAACAAAGAAGCAAATTGCGTTCTATCGCATCTAATATTGAACCTATTACCCAAGTTGGTAAGTTTGGTATAAATGAAAGTTTAATTGACGGTTTAGATAAAGCCATTGAAAAAAGGGAATTAATAAAGATTACCGTTTTAGAAAATTCTGGGCTTGATACAAAAGAAGCAGGCTTTGAAATTGCAGAAAAGTTAGATGCTGAATTCGTTTGTGCAACGGGTAGAAAATTAGTGTTCTATCGCAGAAGCAACAATAATAAGATTGAACATATTGAATTTTAATTAAAAAATTAAAGGCTATGGATTAATTTTCCATAGCCTTTTTTTCTATTCCAAAAAGCCTACATATTAAAGATAAAATTAAAAAGGCGCACCCAACGATTATATAGTAAATCTTAAAAAAAACAAATAAACTCATAATCAAAAATAACAGCCCAAACCAAAAGTGTTTTTTAGAGTTCTTTTTTAACAATAAGTTTTTCAAATCACTTAATTTAACCTTGCCGTTTTCTTCAAAAGGATATTTTTGCTTTGGCAAGCAATCGTTTTCTAATAAAATATTAAAAAATTCTTCTTTCTTAACTAAAATAATTCGCCCGTCAAAACGGCTGGCAAAAGAAGAAATTTCAGTTGAATATACACTAGCAAAAATATACGCTAAATCTTCTTTAGAAATTACGTTAAAAATTTTAACTATATCCGTTTTTGTAATTTGGTCAAAAGAAAATAGTGGGAATAGACAGATTTTCTTATTCTTAATATATAAAAAGTCCTTTTTTTCTTCAAAAGGGGTGGAAAGTTTATTTAATAGCCTTTTTAAAACTGAAAGTTGTTCTTCTTTACTATAAAGCGAAAGTTGGTTAACCATAACGGATAAAAGTTGCATATTCTTTTTAGAAAGATTAAAGGCGTTCTTTTTCTTTTTTAAGTATAAAAAAATAAACGCACCTATTATTAACGAAAAAGTTATTGATAAGGTTAGTGCAACCGAAACTATAAAAAAATAGTTAAATAAAATAAATAGTAATATTAAAGATATAAAAGCGCATAACAGCGTGTCTAAAACAACGGATAAACTAAACTTCATAAAAAATCCTTTTTTATAGTTTATCCCCTAAAAACAACAAAATTATACTTAAAAATTATTTATACACTTAAAACTCTTTTTCAATTTGAAAAAAACTATTGATTTTATTAAGAAAATATGCAATAATATTTATATGGAAAGGATAGGTATTTTAGGGGGAACTTTCAACCCCGTTCATATAGAACATATAGAAATTGCTAAAAAGGCGATAGATGAGTTAAAGTTGGATAAACTTTTAATTATGCCCACCTATATTTCCCCACATAAAAGCCAACTTCCTATTTCAAGTGAGCATAGAATAAATATGCTTAAACTTGCTTTTGCCCATATAAAAAAGGCAGAAGTTTGCACTTATGAAGTTGATAAAAAAGGCAAAAGTTATACCTATATAACGGTAGAGCATTTTAAGAATACATTAAACGCACAATTATTTTTTATTTGTGGCGAAGATATGCTAACCAACTTTAAGTTTTGGAAATACCCTGAAAGGGTGCTATCTTGTTGTGATTTAGCAGTATTTGGTAGGCAAAATTCTAATGCGGATTTTGAAAGGGAAAAAGAATATTTTGAAAAGCAATTTTTAAAAACCTTTTATCAATTAAATTATCAAGGCAAAGATATTTCTTCAACAAAAATAAGGGTATACGCTAAATTTAAGTTATCGTTAGAAAATTTAGTGCCAAAGTCCGTTGAAGATTATATTTATAATAATAACCTTTATTTAGGTAATAAATATACCGATTTTATACTTAAACACTTGCCGTTAAAAAGGGTTATTCACACGGCAAACGTTGTGGTTACGGCATTAAAAAAGGCAAAAGAATTAGGCCTAGATGAAGAAAAGGTGTTTATTTCTGCTTGCTTACACGATTTAGCAAAGTATATTGATTACACTTTAGTTACTGGCTTTATTAAACCAGAAGATATGCCATTGCCCGTTGTTCACGCATTTTTAGGTGAATTTATTGCTAAAACTCATTTGGGTATTGAAGATGAAGAAATTTTATCTGCCATTAAATACCATACTTCGGGTAGGGCGAATATGTGTAAACTAGAAAAACTTATTTTCGTTGCAGATATGGTTGAAGAAGGGCGTGATTACCAAGGCGTTGATACTTTGCGTTCTTTATACGATGGAGATGATTTTGAAAAGTGTTTTGTAGAGTGTTTAAAAGAAGAATTTATACACTTAGTTAATAAAAAACAGCCTATTTATATTGAAACGATAAAAGCGTTTGAATATTATACAAAATAAAAATAAAAAAAGGAAATTAAATATGGATTCTAAAGCATTTGTTGAAAAGATTTGTGAAATTTTAAGCGACCACAAGGCAGAAGATATTGTTAGTATTGACGTAAAGGAAAAATCTTCTGTTGCAGATTATTATATAATTGCAGGTGGTAGGTCAATGACGCATACCCGTTCTCTTTGTGAACACGTTGAAGAAGAAATGGATAAAATAGGTATTGCACCTATTCGCCGTGAAGGTATTAGGGAAGGCCGTTGGTGCGTGCTTGATTACGGCGACGTGTTAGTGCATTTATTCAATGATGAAACAAGGCTCTTTTATCATTTAGAACAACTTTGGGGTGATGATAAAACCACCACTAAGTATTAAGAAGATTTTTTGAAATAAATTTTATCCACACTAGAAGTGTCAATTTCTAAACTTCTAACAACTTGTGGGGAAGAATTAGTTTTTCTTTTACGCTTGCGCTTTGGTTTTTCAATTATTTCATCTTGAATTTTAGGTGGGGTAATAATCATTTTAATATAAACGTAAATTATTTTAATTGTTGCCACTAAAATTAAGCAAAAAGCAAATAAACCTAAAGTGCATAAAAAACCAAGAATAAACTGATATAAAAAATCTTTCATTTTTACTCCTTTATTTAACTTTAACAAAAAAGGGAATAAGTAAAGTGAAAGTATTTGTTGATTAATGATATTTTTTGAAAAATAAATTTTTTTATAAGGATTAAAAGATTATGGCAAAAAATAAGCAAAAAAACGATTTTGATAATCAAAAAGCCATTACTAGTGAAGTTATAGTTGAAAATAACCAAAATATGGAAGATAACGCTAAACCTAACTTTGAAAACGCTATTGAACTTAAAGAACCTATCGTCAATGAAAATGATAATATTGAACGTGATAGCGACGATTATACTGATAAAGATTTTAGTAATTTAGCACTTTTAATGAATAAAACGGTTAGGGAAATAAAGGAAGAAGTTTTTCTAAACCAAATTTATAGCCTTATGTCTAAGTTGTCAAAAGTTGTGGTTAGGTATAACGTTTCAGAAAGCGAACTAGAACAACTTTTCAAAAATGCAAAAACCTTAAAAACTGATGGCATAATGGTTTCGCCAGCATACCTTTCTGTTTGCAAGCGTGTTAAAAATAAGAATAAACTTACCGAGGTTAAAGTTAGTTCTATTATAGACTTTCCGTTTGGGGAAAGCACTTTTAAAACAAAAGCAAGCGCTATAAGGGAAGGCAAATCTTACGGGGTGCAAGAATCAACCGTTATGATGCCGAATATGCTACTTAGCGAACAAAATATTAAGCAATTTAAAACGCAATGTTTACGCATTGGTTGGAAAAAGGCAGGCATTGCCCTTAATGCAACGGATATTGATGAAGATACCTTAAAAAGGGCAGTTAAGGCGTTTAGCAAAACAAAAATTTCACACGTTGTATTCGTGTTTGGCGAAGAACCTATTGATATTGTTATGCAAAAACTACAAATGATTTGTTCAAATACGGGTGGTAAAAAGATTTTTGTTTTAGCAAACGTTGATAAGGCTGAAACTATCGGCGAATTGATTAAACTCGGCGTTGAAAAGGTTTTAACCCCTTATGCTGACGATATAGGTAAGGAACTTTTAAGTAAATATAAAATTAAAAGTATAAATATGGTTTAATTACTTTACAAAAAAAACATTTAATTATACAATATAAATAACAAAATAAATAAAATTCTTTGGGGCAAGGTGAAATTCCTTATCGGCAGTAAAAGTCTGCGAGCCAAGTTTTTGGTTGAAACGGTTTGTTTCCGTTACCGACAGTTATAGTCTGGATGGGAAAAGAAGAACGTAAATGCGTTTTTTATGCATTTATATTGCTTTTGCTTTTTTACGCCCCGATAAATTTTAAAGGGGCGTATTTTTATGGAAAACAGCAAAGAACAAACTACTAAAATTTCAACCGAAAAACCAAAAGAGAATAAGCAAAAAATATTTACCACAAAAAATATTGCAGGCATGGCAGTATTTGCCGCATTATCTTTTATAGTGTATTTAATTGAAATACCTATTTTTGCAGGTACGCCTGCTAGTTTTTTAGAACTTGATTTATCTAACGTGTTCGTTATGCTTGCCGGGTTTATGTATGGACCTATCCCTGCGCTTATAATAACCGTTGTTAAAGAAGGCTTACATATTTTTGTTGGTTCAACGGGTGGTGTTGGCGAGTTGGCAAATATTTTAATAACAACTTCTTTCGTGCTTTTTCCATCAATACTTTATCAATATAAAAAGGGGTTAAAGTCTGTAATTATTTCACTAGTGGTTGCTTGCGTAATACAAACGGCAATATCACTTGTGGTTAATAAATTTATAAACTTTCCATTTTTTATGGGTAGCGTTCCTTTCGTTCCAAATGCAACTAGTGAAAATATGTTTTCTATGCTTTGGGGGTATGTTTTGGCTTTTAACGTTATTAAAAGCGTGGTAATTTCAGTTGTAACTATTTTACTTTATAAAAAAGTATCATATTTATTTAGAAAAATTAATTTGCAAAATTAAAATAATATTGTATAATAAAAGTATGCAAGTAATATCAAAAAACCAAAAAGAAACTGAACAAATTGCTTTTGACTATGCTAAAACCCTATCTAAGGGGGATATAGTTATTTTAAGTGGAGATTTAGGTGCTGGTAAAACCCATTTTGTTAAGGGTGTTGCCAGATATTTTGGTTTAGAAGGGGTCACTAGCCCAACTTACGCATACCTTAATATTTACGGCAATTTATTGTATCATTATGATTGTTACCGTTTATCTTGTGGGGAAGATGCTGAAAGGCTAGGCTTAACCGATTACTTTAACGGGGATAATATTTGCTTGATTGAGTGGGCTGAAAATATTGAAGATGCTTTGCCAGATAATATTAAAAAAGTTATCATAGAAAAAACTTCTGAAACCGAAAGGATTATTACCTTATGAACTATTTAGCAATTGACACAAGTGGTAAAAATCTTACCATAATAATAAATAATAACGGAAAAATTTATAAGGTTTTTGATAGTGAGTGTGGGGTTAACCACTCTGTAGAACTT
>JAZRDW010000107.1:0-11037 GCA_045660505.1 Christensenellaceae bacterium
AATTTAAACAAAGATTAATTTCCTTTATTTCAATTATTATTGCTTTAATTTGTGTTCTTAATTTTAATAATTTATATATTGTAAAAGCAGATGAAAAGGTGTATCTAGGTGGTTTTACGGCAGGATTTTCCGTTCAAACGTTAGGCGCAAAAGTTGTTGGTATTTGTGACGTTGTTACTTTAGATGGCGTTAAAAGTCCATCTAAAGAAGCAAATATTAAGGTTGATGACACAATTTTATATATTGATAGCGTTAGGGTTGATAACGCATCTGACATTGCTAAAGAAATTAAAGGTAAAAGTGTTGTTGATTTAACTATTTTAAGGCAAAATGAACAGTTTAATACAAAAATTATCGTTGCAAAAGATGTTTCTGGTGTTGAAAAACTTGGCTTATTTATAAAAGACGATATTAACGGCATAGGAACTATTACATTTATAAAAGGCGATAGGTTTGCATCTTTAGGTCACCCTATAGTTAGCGAAGATGGAAATAATTTGAAAATTACAAGTGGAAATTTATATAATTGTTCAATTAGTGGGTGTATAAAAGGTGAAAAAGGCAAGGCTGGGGAACTAAGGGGTGTTTTTATAAAAAATAATCCTATAGGTAATATAGATAAAAATCTAAATACAGGTGTTTATGGCACAATTAATGAAAATTTTAAAAAAACATCACTAAAGGAAGTTGAAATAGGTGATGCTAAAATAGGGGATGCAAAAATTTATTCAACAATTGACAATAATAAACCTAAATATTATTCAATATCAATAGTTAAAATTGATATTGATAACGATAGCAAAAATTTTGTAATTAAAATTAATGATGAAGAATTATTATCAAAAACAAACGGCATTGTTCAGGGAATGAGTGGTAGTCCTATAATCCAAAATAATAAACTAGTTGGTGCGGTAACACACGTGTTTATTAACGACCCAACACGGGGCTTTGGTTTATCTATAGAAAAAATGATAAACAATTAGTAATTAACATACAATTATAACGGTATTATGTGTGTCATAATACTAAGTTTTACATATAAGGAGTAAGAATGAAAAGAAAAATTTACCTATTAATTTTAAGTATTATATCTTTAACGGCAATTATTTTTCAAACGGCGTTTAGCACAATTTGTTTAGCAGATGAAATAGAGATTAATTGTAAAAGTAAATCAGCATATTTAATGGACTATAATTCTAAAACGGTTATTTATTCTAAAAATGAAAAAGAAAGATTACCTATTGCAAGTATGTGTAAGGTAATGACGTTATTATTATGTTTTGACGCATTGTCTAATAACATAATTCGTGAAGATGAAGTGGTTGTTGTTAGCAATAATGCATCAAGTATGGGTGGTTCACAAGTGTTTTTAGAAGAAAACGGGGAATATTTAGTTAGCGAACTATTAAAAAGCATTGTTGTTGCATCTGCAAATGATGCTTGCGTTGCTATGGCAGAAAAATTATGTGGTAGTGAAGAAATTTTTGTTAATAAAATGAATGAAAAATGCGCTGAACTTAATATGGATAATACTAAGTTTGTTAACTGCACAGGGTTACCTAAACCTGAACAATATTCTTGTGCTAAAGACGTGGCTACAATGTTTAGTGAGTTAATTAATCACAAAGAATATTTTAATTATTCACAAATTTGGATGGACAAGATTAATCACCCACATGATAGATTTACAGAAATTTCAAACACGAATAAATTAATACGCTTTTATAAGGGTTGTGATGCGGGTAAAACAGGTTTTACTAGCGAAGCCGGGCATTGTTTAGTGGCAAGTGCTATTAAGGGCGATATGCGCTTAATTTCGGTTGTAATTAAAGCACCGGATAGTAAAACAAGATTTAACGACATTTCTTCAATGTTTAACTATGGTTTTGCTAATTATGAAAACAAGATTATAGTAAGTGCAAATAAACCTTTAGATTTAGTAGTTAACGTTGTTAATGGTAAAAACGATAGATTAGAAGTTGTTGCTGAAAAACCTTTATATCTGTTTTCCAAAAAAGGGATAGAAAGGTCTGTTGAAATTAACTTTACACCTTTAGATAAAATTAAAGCACCTATAAAAAAGGGTGATAAAATAGGTGAATTAGAAGTTTATGAAAATAATATTCAAATTGCAAGTATTCCAGTATTATCAAACCAAGACTTAGATGCCAAGGTTTACTTTGATTATATTTTAGATATAGGCAATAATTGGGCGTTGATTTAACGCCCTTTTTAATTATAAGGAATACTAATTGATTAGATAATTATATTTTAAAGAATTTATCTTGACTAAAAGGTGTATATTTGTTAAAATATATAAAAAATCTAAGGGGTTTTAATATGAACCAAAGAGAAACTCTTAAAAATAACAACGGCTTTCTTGAAATTGGTGGTATTTTGTGTAATGATTTAGCGCAAAAATATGGAACACCACTTTATGTTATGGACCAAACATATATTGAAAATATGTGCTATATCTATGATAAAACATTAAAGGAAGAGTATGGCGATGGGCTTATTTGCTATGCATCTAAGGCCTTTAGTTGTAAGGAAATTTATAGGCTAATTAATAATTGTGGTATTGGGGCAGATTCTGTGTCTAGCGGGGAATTATACACTGCTTTGCAAGTTAACTTTCCTATGGAAAAAATTTGTTTTCACGGTAATAATAAAGGGTTAAAAGAACTTGAATTTGCTATTGAAAACGGCGTTGGTTATATTGTTATTGACGCTTATACAGAAGCAGATGATATTGACCTTATTTGCTCTAAATTAAACAAAAAACAAAGAGTTTTAATTAGGGTTAACCCTGGTGTTGAAGCGCACACTCACCATTTTATTCAAACTGCAAAGGTTGATTCTAAGTTTGGTTTTTCAATCTCTACGGGTGAAGCAGAAGATATCGTTAAATACGTTAAAAATAAGGCGAATTTAGACCTTGTGGGCTTACATTGTCATATAGGCTCACAAATATTTGAATATAAATCATTTGCCTTAGCAGTTCAAAAGATGACTGATTTTTATAAATTGCTTTTAGATAAATATTCTTATGAGTTTTCAACCCTTAATTTAGGTGGTGGTTTTGGCATATATTATGCTGAAGGGGACGCTAAAAGGTCTATTAACGACTATGCAGAATATATTAAGATTATTGCTAATGAATTGAAAGAACAAATTAAAGAAAAAGGACTTAAAAAACCATATTTAATTTTAGAGCCAGGTAGGTCAATTGTTGGCGAAGCAGGTATAACTTTATATACGGCAGGAAGAATTAAAGAAATTAAGGATATTTAGAATTATATTGCTATTGACGGTGGCATGTTTGATAACCCAAGATTTGCATTATATCAGGCAAAATATACAGTTGTTTCTGCTAATAAAATGAATGAAGATTTGTCAGTTAAGTATACTATCGCAGGCAAATGTTGTGAAAGCGGGGATATTATTGCTGAAGATTGTTTATTACCTAAAACAGATGAAGGTGATTTGCTAGCAGTTTTATCAACAGGGGCATATAATTATTCAATGTCAAGCAACTATAATAGGAATTTTGTTCCACCTGTTGTATTTGTTAAGGACGGGCAATCTAGGTATGCTGTAAAACCACAAACCTTTGAAGACTTATTACGAAACGATATTTAATATTTCAACGCTTAAAACTGCTGTTTTAGGCGTCTTTTCTTGCATTTTATAAAATTTTATTATATAATAAAATTACAATTAAGTTTTAGGGGCAAATTTTGGTAGAAAAAATAATATTATATCTTTCACAATTTTTAGCATTATTATTAGTATTGCCTATACACGAATTTGCGCACGCATTTATTGCTGTTAAATGCGGTGATGATACGCCAAAACTTCATGGTAGATATACTATTAATCCTTTTGCACATTTTGACCTTGTGGGTTTGGCTTGTTTTATTTTTGCTGGATTTGGCTGGGCAAAGCCTGTTCCTATAAATCCATACAATTTTAAAGATTATAAAAAAGGTAGTTTTTTAGTATCTATAGCAGGGGTTACGGCAAACTATATACTTGCGTTTATTGCATATCCATTAATGTTATTGGTATTACTTTATTTGCCTGATTTACTATTGTTTGATGACGTGTTGTTTTTCACCTTACAATATATATTTACATTTAGTTTATCTTTCTTTATTTTTAATTTGATACCTGTATATCCGTTAGATGGTTTTAAGGTTTTAGATGCATTAAACACGACGCGTGGACCTATTTATAGGTTTTTAAGTGAAAAAGGTATATATATTTTATACACTTTATTCGGGTTAAGAATTTTGGCCGATATAACAGGGCTATGGTTTATAGATATTTTTGGTTACGCAATGCGTTTTTTAATTAGTTATTTACAAAAACCTATTACATTATTTTGGAATTTGATTTTTGGGGTTGTTTTATAAAATGGCAGAATTTGAATCAGTTGTTAATTATTCAACTAAGTTAGATAATTTTGAAGGTCCGCTTGACCTTTTACTTCACTTGATTAAGGAAGCAAAGATTGAAGTTAAAGATATATTTGTTTCACAGGTTACTGAGCAGTTTTTAATGTATATTGATGGCTTAGAAAAATTAGACGTTGATAGAGCAAGTGAATACTTAAATATGGCGGCAACACTTCTAGAAATTAAATCAAAATCAATTTTACCTAAAGTTGATGATTTTGTTGATGATATTGAAGACCAAGAACAAGCATTGATTAGGCAAATTGAAGAATATAAACTATTCAAAGAAGCAAGTGAAAAACTTAAAACTAAAGAAAACGTTGAAAGGTTTTATAAAGAACCTGATAAATCTGTGGGCGACGTTAAAGTTGTTTATAATGATTTTAATTTAGACGGCTTAATTTCTGCATTTTCTAAGTTATTAATGCGTATTGATGATAAAAAAAGGCAAGATAACGTTTTAAAAGAAATACCTAAAGAAGTTTTTACCGTTAAAGATAAAGTTGACCATATTAGAACAACCTTGCTAGATAGAAAGGAAATGAGTTTTTTTGAATTATTTACAAGTTATTACACTAAGAATGAACTTATAACAACCTTTCAAGCAATGTTGGAATTGTTAAAATTACAATATATAACAGTCGTTCAAAATGACGTTTTTCATGATATGACTATAACCTTAAGAGAGGATAGAAATGAAGAACTTGGCGAAATTGACGAATATAATTGAATCAATACTTTTTGTATCAGGCACACAGGTTGCAATAGCAGATATTGCTGAAAAATTAGAAGTTAATGAAAAAGATATTTTAGAAGCAGTTAAGTTATTGAAGGAAAAATATTCTGCTAATAGTGGTATTCAATTGTTAACTTTCAATAAAAAATTGCAATTTTGTTCTAACCCTGATTATTCAGAAGAAGTTTCTTCAGTATTAAACCCTATTAAAGAGCGTGAACTTTCTAAGAGTATGCTTGAAGTTGCAGCAATTATTGCATATAAACAACCTGTAACTAGAATTGATTTAGAAGAAATTAGGGGCAATAGTGAATATGCCGTTCAAAAACTATTAGAATTAGGCGTTATTGAACCCGTAGGAAGGAAAGACGCAGTTGGTAAGCCTGTTTTGTTTGGAACAACTGACAAGTTCTTAAAACGCTTTCAAATTTCTTCATTAGATGAATTGCCTGACTATGATGAACTTATAAATAAAATTCAACTTATCCGTGGCGAAGAAAAAGAACAAGATTATCTATACCATAAAGATGAATACGTTGAAGATGAAGTTGCCGTAACTGAAGTTAAAGCAAAATCAACTAAAAAGGTTAAAGAAACTGCAGACGACTTTGATTTACCTGATATTGAAGATGAAGAAATACCTGACTTTTTAATTGGGGAAGAAGTTGATAAAATTTAATACATATATATAATCTATAAAAAAGTGTGGAAAAATAAATCCACACTTTTTAATTTTAAGAAAATGAACAACAAAAAAAGCCATTAGTTTTACCTAATGGCTTTTTAAGTTAAGTTTGTTATTAAATGATTATATTTTGTTTTCCTTGAACGTAGTTGCCTAAAACAACACCGAAGTATGGTGCATTTTGCCTTGATTTATCAGCAAGTGATGCACTCATAATCATAGTAATCATATCAGATGAATTTGTTTTGAATGCACCTGCATCAGTAATTTGTGGTAAACCATTTGCATCATAACCAGAAATATAAGCAAATTGATTCCCACTAATCAAACCAGCAGTTGAAAACGCTTTGCACATTTGGGCATATTCTGATTCCATATCAAATAATTCTTGTTCAGCACGGATAACCTTACCTTTAATATTGATAGGGGAAGATGGGCTAGAGAAAATTGAACCTGGGTTAGGTATCATAACGGCAATAATGTTGATTTGGTCTACATCAAATACACTATTAACGTTGTGAACAAAAGTTTTACCAAAAGTATTCATTACACTAGAGTTAATTGAACCTTTAAGAATATCTAATAATGGTGCAGCGTCATACATTTGATACCATGATTCTGTTCCCGCTGCAAATGATTCTAATTGTGATTCATTATCAATATTAAGAACACACCCTTTTGAAGTATCAGTTGAAGTTCTGTCAGCGTCAACTAATAAGAATAATGGACCACCTGCGTTCTTCATAATACTTCTATTAACAGAAACGTCACTTCTCCATAAATAGAACATATTTGAATAAGCGTCAGTCATAATAGAGTCGTTAAATTCTAATTCACAAGTACCAATACTTTCAACGCCGTCACAAATAATATGTGTATAGAATTGTGTTGTGATAACGTTAGTAATGGTCATTTTGTCAAGAAGAGTATTCATAGCCATTAAGCCTGCTTCTTGACCTGGTTCGTTAGTTTTTGGCATATTACCTTGTAAAGTAATATTATCAAAAGTAATATTAACTTTAGAATTGCTCTTAACTAAATCATCAGTCTTAAAGAATTTGAATATAGACCAGTGTGAAACGTGATTAATCATTGAATCAACGTCGCCTTCCTTATAATAGTGGCTAAGAATTGAAGTTAAATGCCTTGTTTCACTATCACTTGTAGAAATTGTCATAAAGTTACCATTTAGGCTTGTTTGGTTGGTATTAAAAATACCTTTTTGCGTATTAACGGCACCCCAAGTTTCAACCATTTCTGGTGGGTTGTGGGTAGGGTCACAATGTGAATAATCGTTACCTTCGCCGATACCATTTCTTAAAGAACCTTTTAATCTAGCGGCAAATGCTGTTGCGCCAGATGCGACGCTATCAGCAGCCTTTGCTTTTGTTAACGCCATATTATAACCATACATTTCTTCTGACCAGAAGTAGTTAGAAGGTAATTCATCAGCATTAATAACAATATCTTTATGAAGAACAACTAACTTAACATCAGTATATTCATTTAATTTCTTATCGTCATAAACTAGCGTTCTATCTTTAATTTCAGCCCAGTTTTTAACGTTAAGGTTGTCCATAACAGATAGTCCGTAAGTATCGTAAACGTTATAAGCGTCAACAACCTTAAATTCTATTATTGCTTTTGGCAATTCTAATTCATTATCAATCCATTTTGAAAGGTTATATTTAGTTTCGTCAAGCATAATTTCTAACTTAAAGAATTTATCGTTAGCGTTAGAATTAAATTTATACATATTATCTTCTGCTACAACGAATTCAGTTGGGTCTTCTGCAAGTTTATATTCGCCGTTATCTTTAATGTAAAGGTTGAAAATTGTATATGGATTATCAATTACAACAATTTTGTGTAATGTTGCATCATAATAGGTGGTTAGTGGAACAAAACTAAATTTGTTAATAGAACCAACTAAATATGGGTTAGTTTCAACGTCACTTGTAAGTTTATAAGGACCTAATGTAGAAGATTTTGCCTTATAATCTTGGTAAGATTCAGGAATTGTGAATTGTGCAGGGGATAATAAGTCTTTAATTTCAATAGTAATTTCATTACTTAATTTGCCCATAAATTCAACTTGTAATTTGTGTGAACCTGCTTTAGTAATATCAATTTGAGTAAAGATAACTCTACTATCATTTAAGTTAATTTCTTCAGTAGTATCGTCGTTATAACTTACAACAATGATAATTTTTGAGTAATCAATATCGTTATTTAAATAGTAGTTAGTTCTTGTATCAGCCTTAAACTTAATATCAGAAATAACTTTATTAACAACAACTTCAATTTCATCAGTTTTACCCATATATTCAACCTTTAAGGTTTGGGTTGCGCCGATTAAATTTTTATCCGTTAATGATATAGGTTGGGTAATGGTTACGCCTTCATCTGCTAAAGAAATAACCTTATTAACTGCAGAATCATTATATATAACGTTTAACTTAATATCACCTTTAACAAATTCATCCTTAAATTCATAAGTTAATGATTTTGCTTGGAATTCAATACCTTGTAATACTGCAACAACCTTAATTGTGGTTGTGCAGAATCTTCCGCCATAAGTAATGCTTAATACGTTATTATCACCTTGTTTAGATAAATCAGCATTATATTCAACGTCGTCGTCGCTTAAATTAACGTATTCAACGTCGTCGTTATCTTTAATAACCTTAATTCTAACTTCATTAGCGTTAAACTCACCGTTAACTTGATATTCATCTAACAATCCGTCATAATATTTAATAGACTTTACAGTTGCCTCTTGAATTGTTATAGATTTAGTTGCGCTAATTTCGTTATTAGATTTTAGTTTTACAACAAAATTTTGTGTGCCAGGTGTATCTGTATCAATTTCATCATAAGAAAAATCTGTTGTATTTAAGTCTTTAACTTCGTTAGAGTTATCGTCATAGTTAAACTTAATATCAATTTCATCATAATTAATAGTTTCACCTTGACCGAAAACTGATTTTAAGTTAAGAATTTCAATACTAACTAATGCCTTTGGTGCAACAATTTCAATTTCAATATTAATTTTCTTATTATTAAAAGTTACTTCAAAAGTGTGTTTACCTAAAACACTAGTATCAATTTCATCATAAGAAAAATCTGTTTTGTTTAGGTTTTTAGTTTCATGTGAGCCATCATTATAGTTTAATTTAATGATAATGTTAGCATAATCAATAGTAGAACCTTGAACTAATGTTTTGCTTATAGTGTTTTGAACAAATTCTATGCTTGATAAACTTTTAATAACTTCAACGTATTTAGTAGCAAGCTTGTTTTCGTAGGTTGCTGATAACACCTTTTGACCATCTGAACTTGTGTCAATAGGGGTATATTCAACGCCTGTGTCAGTTAAAGATAGTTCTTTAGTTGAATCATCACTATAAGAAACGACAAGTTTGATATTAGAATAATCAATTTGTTCGTTTAAGGTATAGGTAGATTTAACTGTTCCGTCCTTAAAATTAATTTCTTCAACAGTTGGTGCTATTGGCGCACAAGCAGTAAAAATAGCAAGGGCAAACATAGTTACACACAAAACTATTAAAGAAATTATGCTTCTTTTCTTCATGTCTTTCTCCTTTTGAAAAAAAATTATATAAAAATAGTAAAAAACTATTTTATATCAAAATTAAAATTAAACGCAATATAGCGTCACTTTCATTTTCTTATTTGAGTGGTCTTGAGAATAGAAAGTGAACACGACAGTATCTAATGAATTGACCGTAAAAACGCCGTCCTTATAGGTTACTGCATCATTGTTTGAGTCAGAAGAAACGGTTAAGTTTTTATTAGTTGGGTCAAGGGTAGGGTCTTTAGCCTTAATAATAGGTTTAATTTGAATTGTTAAACGTTTTTTATAAGCATAAACGATAGTATATTCACATTTTTCATCATCAGAAATAAAGTCTAAATAACAATTTGGGTCGCTAAAAGTAATTTCTTGTTCGTTAAGTGTAATGCTTTCAATATAGTTAATATTGTTAAACGACATAACTTGCATACCAAATATGCCAACTATTAGGATAGAGGCAAGATATACTATTGATAAAATTAAAATTGTTGGTTTAGACATATCTTACTTCTCCTTATAATATAGTTTAACGCGTACGAAGAATAAATTAATTCTTATAGCCATAAAAATCAATGCTAAAATTGCAACCTTAATAAATGCTGATTCAACACCCGAACCCGCTAAGAAAAAGAATATAAATGCGCCTAAAACAGAAATTATTAATGATAATACCAAGGCTTTTGTTTCATTTGGGTTATTAAAATCAGTACCTATCGTTGCGTATTGTTCAGATTGTGGGTTCATAATATCTAATTCAGCACACCAGAATAGGTGAGCCACGGCAATAAAAATTGCCGTTAAACTAACGTATAAATATTGTATAGGTTGTACGCCTGAAGTTAAAACGTATAAATAGGTTGCCATTAAAACAGATATAATAATAACAACAATTCTTGGTATTAACCTTGAAAATGTTAATACAGCAGGGTTTATAGGGCGTGTTTTTTCTAAAAACCTTGCATTACCATCACGGCTATATATAGTTGCAAATTCATTATTAAAAGATAAAACTGACAAATATAAAACAAGCATATTAAATGCCATGGTCATCATTTGTCCATTAAAACTAGTTTGCATTGCTGCATATAATTTATTAAGCAAGAAAATTAAGATTGCAGGAAGAAGAATTTGCAACATAATTAAAACTACGTATTGGCTACTTCTAAAGTTGCGTTTTAATTCTTGACTTAACGGACTAATAAATTTATTATGAACGTTATTTTTCTTTTCAGGTATAACTTTTTTCTCATATTCAAAATGTTTTGATGCCATTTTGAAAAATAATGGTTTTGCAAGTAAGAAGGCTAAAAGTAAGCAAACTAATAAAACCAAAATTAAAAATAATAAAGTTATAATTGCACCACCACTAAAAATGTTAGTTGAAATTGCTAGCGTTCCGCCAACAATCATTAACGTTAAGTTGTAGTATGGCGAAAAAATGTTAGCAAAGCCTAATAGGAAAGGCTGTATAATATCTTGCGTAATAGTATTCCATTGTGCAATTATGTTTATGTTTGGTGGAATTAAAGCCACAAAATCAAAAACAATTCTAGCAACT
>JAZRDW010000108.1:0-4211 GCA_045660505.1 Christensenellaceae bacterium
CACCAGGTTCACTGGTGGATTTTTATTTTATGTATGCTTGTATGGGCGGAGTCGAATTAGGAGCGAGCAACCTTTAAGGTTGCGTGTTCGCCGATAGGCGAAAAAATAGTCCAGTGGACTATTTTGCGGGAGGCTCGAGAGAAGCGACTCCGGCCAGCGACACCATCAAAAAGAGAAGATAGCAAACGCTAACTTCTCTTTTTGCGTTACTACCGTAACTAAAGTCAAACCGTGCCGGTTCTGATTTCCTAGCGGAAGACCGCAACCCTTTTGTCCTAACGGACATTTCCCCTAACAGGGGAATCCCCGGCCAGCGGCACCAATAAAAAGGACAAACAACGAAAGGCATTTGTTTTTTATTTTAAACAAAAAAAGACAGGTTAACAAAACCTGCCTTTTAGTTTTAATTTAATTAAAATTAGTCCCCTGTATAGCCCCAAGTGTACTTAAAGCCATTTAAGGTGCTCTGAACAAGATAGTGCCAGTTATAATCCCAACCTGGTAAATAAGCGTTGCCATTTTCTGGTCTAGTAGCACGAATATATATATGGAAAGAACCGCTACCTATAATTTCACCGGTAGTTTTATCTTTATGGCCGTGTTCAGCAAAAGCATAAGAGTTAATAGTAGTTACGCCGATAGGGATGATAATTTTAGTCATAGAGATACATCTTCTAAATGCTGATAAACCGATAGTGGTTAATGATTCAGGTAAAGTTACGTTGCCTAAAGAAGTGCAACCATAGAAAGCGATATCGCCGATAACCGTAATACCTTCAGGGATAGTGACCTTTTTAAGAGAAGTACATTCATTAAAGCAACCAGAAGGGATTTGAGTTATGCTGTTAGGCAATGAAACGGTTGTTAAACTTGTGCAACCAGAGAAAGCAGATACGCCGATAGTATTAATGTTATTAGAGAAAGTCACAGAAGCAAGTTCTTCGCAACCTTCAAATGCTTTTGGTCCAATAATTTTGCAACCGATACTTGATAAATCAACAGTAGTGATTGTTTTATCAACAGCACCTGCTAAATAAAGGTAAGGGTTAGTGTCATCACCCAAGAAGTTCATACCGTAATTTTGGGTATAGGTTAAAGATGAACAATTATCAAACGCACTTGAACCGATAGTGTTAACGGTGTTAGGGATATTAATCGTGGTTAAGTTAGTGCAACCGCTAAAAGCGTAAGAACCGATACTTGTTATGCCTACAGGTAATGAAATGCTTTCTAATGCCGTGCAACCATAGAATTGATAATTACCAACGCTAGTTACCCCACTTGGGATAGTAATGGTTGTTAATGAGATACATTCACGGAAAGCAGAGTCAGAAATATTTTGAACACTACTTGGTATAACAATACTTTCTAAAGAAGAACACTTATAGAAAGTTGAAGAACCTATACTTGGCACGCCTTGTGGAATTACAATAAAAGTTAACGCATTGCAGTTACGGAAAGCATAAGCGCCGATACTTGCGATACTAGTAGGTAAATCAATACTAGTTAATTGCTTGCAATCTTTAAAACCTTCTTTAGCGATTGCAGTAACTAAACCACCTTCGTGTGTGCGTGGAACAATAATTTCACTAGCGTTTTTAGCAGTGCCTGCTGAAACGCTGTAATTCCCATCATCTAAAGCGGTAAATTTCAACCCATCAGTTCCCTTTTTATCGCCACAACTTGTGCAAACGCCGTTTTCAAAGGTGTGGGTGTGTGCAGTTGGTGTATCAGCAGGGTTTTGTGAACAACCTATTGCAAAAAGAGAAAGGACGCAAATTAAAAAAACTATCAACAAAATTGATAACAATTTTTTCATAAAACATACTCCTTTAAATAATCATTATATTATAAATTATGTGCTTTTATAGTATATCAAAACACTATATAAAAGTCAATAAAAAAGGAAGTTAAAATAGTGAGTATAGATTAGACAAATAAAATACTGCGAAAACAAATGGTTTTTCGCAGTATTATTAAATAGTTTTAATCAATAATAATCACATTAAATTTTTGATGTGGTTTATTTTTCTTTTAAAGTTTTGCAACTTGAAATTAACATTATTCTAATTCTTCCACAAAGGTTACGGAGTCTTTTATACGCCTCTTCATCTATGACGTTTGTATTAAATAATAGTTGTAACCAGCCTTCTGTTTCACTACATTCCTTTAGTGATATTTCAAATTTAGAAAGCATATCTGCTTTGCTCTGCCCGTAATTTGCTTCGCGGATATTAGCATAAATACTACTTGAACTTTTACGAATTTGAAACAAAGTATTTGATGGCGCCTTTATGCTTTGGCACATTAATTCTATATTGGTTGCAAGTTGTTCAGAATATATCAACAAGTAATTTTTGGTCATAATAAACCTCTCTTGGATATTATAGCACATTGTAACTTGAAAATCAACGGCTTGCCGTTGTATATCATCAATTTCGTAGAAGTTGCATATCATCAAAACGATGTTTTGCATATCATCAAACCGCAGGAAAAGGAATGCACGGCTAAAGCGTGATGATATACAGCCCAAAGGGCAGATGATATACACGCTAAAGCGTGACGATATACCAAACCTGCGGTTTGGATAAAAAAACACTGCAAAAATTTTGCAGTGTTTTTTGGTGTACCCGCCGAGATTTGAACTCAGAACTGCGCCGTCGGAGGGCGCTGTTTTATCCAGTTAGACTACGGATACCTATTAGTTAAATTAATTTTTAGTGAATAACTGCCACTTCTCATATAAAAAGTGGCAGTTTTATTGTTTATTCAATATCAGTTTCTTCTTTTTCGTTTCTATCAGTCATGGTAATTTTAACTTGAAGAACCCTTTTAACGGTTGACTTCATAATTTCAATATCTAAGTGTTCATACTCAAACTTTTTGCCTGAGTGTGGAATTTCGCCTAAAGTTTCAATAGCCCAGCCACTAACCGTGCTAGATTCAATTTCATCATTGTCCTTTAAGCCAAAATATTCAAAGGTATCAACTATGCTTGCGTTTCCATCAACCAAGAACACGTTTTCTGCTATTTGCTTATAATAGTTAATAACTTCGTCGTGTTCATCATAAATTTCGCCAACAAGTTCTTCCAAAATATCTTCTAAGGTCACAAGCCCAAGTGTTCCACCATATTCGTCTAAAACAACGGCAATATGAACTTTCTTCTTTTGTAATTGCTTTAATAGGTCGGAAATTTTAATATGTTCGGTGGTATAAACGGCGTTTTGCATAATTCCGTCAATACCCTTTTTGCCACGAAGATATGCAGTATAAAAATCTTTTTGGTGTATTGTGCCTATAATAGTATCTATGCTATCTTTATAAACGGGGATTCTTGAATAACCTTCGTTATCAAAAACCTTTCTAATATCATCCATAGAACTATCAATATCAACTGCAACGATATTTACCCTTGGAACTAAAATATCGCCAACTTCCACGTCGTCAAACTCAATAACTGAACGGATAAGTTTTGTTTCTTCGGTTTTAAGTGTTCCATCTTCTTCGGCTTCTTCAACAATGGTCATAATTTCTTCTTCAGTAACCACGTCGGAATTCTTTAGGTTGAACACTTTTGATAAAATCCATTTCCAGCCACCGAATAAAAGGGTTAGTGGATAGAATATATAGTAAAAGAAAATGATTATAGGGTAATATGCTATAGCCATTTTTTCAGGGTAGGTTTTTGCTATGAATTTTGGTGTTATTTCGCCAAAAATCAATACGGCAAGGGTGATTGATGCCGTTGAAACAAATGCTGCAGTACTTTCGCTTTGTATTAGCGACGCAAAGAAAATAGTTGCTAAAGTTGACGCCGTTAAGTTAACTATATTATTCCCTATAAGCACCGTGCTTATAAACTTATCATAATTAGTTTCGGCAAGGTCAAGAACTTTTTTTGCGCCCTTATCACCATTAGTTGCTAAAGCACGAAGTTTAATTCTGTTTGCACAAGAAAATGCTGTTTCCGTTGATGAAAAGAAACCAGACATAAGAACTAACACTATTATTGCTATAAACATTAAAGTGTTAAAGTTGGGGGTAAACCCAGTTAGTAATAAAGTTTGCAACGGAACAGGGCCATCTGATGGCATAAAATCCTCCTAAAACAGCAAATATTTGCTTTAATATATTATTTATTTTTATCTTTTATTCATTATATCATAAATTTACAATTTAAATCAATAAAATATTATGCGGTTTTTATT
>JAZRDW010000109.1:0-3841 GCA_045660505.1 Christensenellaceae bacterium
ATATAAATAATAAAGGAGATTAATATGAAAAAAATACTCTTAAAAGTTATTTCTTTAATAATATGTTTATCTTTATGTTTTTCTTTTGCAGGGTGTTATTTGTTTAGAAATGAAAGTTTCAAACCAACTTTGCCTGATTCAGGGGTAATTGCAAATCAATATAAACTTTCTACTAATGAAGAAGTTAACCCTGAATATGATAGGGTTAAAGCAGTTGCTAAGGTTGAAAGGTCTGTCGTTGCTATTGAAATTAAATATACAGCAACCACAACAGACGGCACTAAAAAGGACGTTACTGGTTTTGGTTCAGGCGTAATTGTTGATAATGGCAACCCACAAGATAATCTTTTTTATATTTTAACTTGCCACCACGTTATAGGCTCAATGGGTAATATAAAAGTTTACGTTCCTGATGAAAATACTAGGAACTATACTGATAGTGATTATGATACAGACTTTGTGTTTACAGGTGTTATTGAAAGTAAGATTAATAGTGGCGAAGTTAGGTTAGTCGGTGGGGATAAACTCGCTGACGTAGCAGTTCTTATTTTAGACGTAAGCGGAACTGGTGTTTCAAAAGATAAAATAGTTAGCGCAGTTTTACCGCACGACGGCTATGCTATGCAAAGGGGCGAAAGTGTTTTTGCTATCGGCAACCCAAGTGGTAAACGCCCTATGACCGTTTCAGACGGTATTATCAGTTATTTAGATAGAGAAACATTTTTGAGTGAAATAGGTTTAATGACCCTAACTCAAATAGACGTTCAAACTAACCACGGCAGTTCTGGTGGCGCATTGTTTAATTATTACGGCGAATTGATAGGTATAACCAACGCCGGTAGTGATGAGTATGAAGGTATGAATTTTAGTATTCCTTTTAAGCACACCTATCTTCAAGGTGGTTTCGTAAGTATTGCAGAACAACTTATAGCCACCCATTTGCAAACCTTTGAAGGCGCTAACTACGGCTACGTGTCAGGCAGTTGGCAACTTGGTATAATCGTTGAACAAATTTCAACCCTTAATAGCACGCAATTAAAGGTAAAGCAAATTGTTGAAGATAGTAATTGTGACGGGCCTCTTCAAGTAGGCGATATAATTTTATCAGTTAGTTATTCTGGGAATAAAAGTTATTCAAACAGCGTTTCATCTTTAAGTGAATTTACTGAAGCGATGGATTACTTGCGTTCTTATGCAAGGCTAGGCGATACTATAACGCTAAAAGTTCAAAGGAATAGCGAACAAGCACCTATAAATATTTTGCTTAAAAAACAATTTATATTCTGTGATACAGGTGCTAAACTTCCTACAAATAACTAATATTTAATCATTTAATATTCAATCCCCGAAAATTCAAAATTTTCGGGGATATTCTTTTGTTAAAAATAAAAGTTCTATTGACTTTTTTTGATAAATAAAGTAAAATAAATGTATGATAATAGTTGGTTTTGACCCTGGTATAGCAACGCTAGGTTACGGGGTAATTCAAGTTGATAATCGTGGCAAACCTGAAATGGTGGACTACGGTATAATTTCCACCCCAAAAGAAGAAAATTTGGCGGTTCGCTTATGTATGCTTGAAAAGGGTATAAAACAAATTATTGATAAATTTAAGCCACAAGAAATTGCCGTTGAAGAATTATTCTTTGCTAAGAACGTTAAAACGGGTATTGCCGTTGCACACGCTAGGGGGGTAATTTTATTAACTGCCACTAAAGAGTGTGGCAAACTTTTTGAATATACGCCTTTGCAAATTAAACAAGCGCTTACAGGTTACGGCAGGGCAGATAAAAACCAAATTCAACAAATGGTAAAAACCACTTTAAGGTTAAAAAGTATTCCACGCCCAGATGACGCTGCCGACGCGCTTGCCGTTGCACTTTGCCACGCGCAAACAAATAAACTTGGCTCACTATTCAAAATTTAATTTTAGGTGAAAAAATGATAGGTTATATTAAAGGTAAAGTTTTATCTGCAACCGACGGGGTTGCTCTAATAGAAAATAACGGAATAGGTTATGAAGTTATCTGTTCTTCAGCCGTTTACCAAAAACTTCTTGTTGATAAGCAAGGGGAAGTTTACACTTATCTTGCAGTTAGGGAAGATGGTGTTTCTTTATACGGTTTTATAAGTCTAGAAGAAAAAAGTATGTTCCTAAAATTAATCACCGTTTCTGGCGTTGGCCCAAAAATGGGTATTACTGTGCTTTCTAATATGAGCCTAAATGATTTAGCATTAAAGATTGCCACTTCTGACGTTAAGGGGCTATCTGCAGTTAAAGGGTTAGGTAAAAAGACTGCTGAACGCATTATTTTAGAACTTCGTGAAAAGATTACTGCTGATGCTGATGGGGAAAGTGCTATACTATCTAAATCGGAAGTTGATATTAACGGAATTGATAATGATGCCGTTATCGCTTTGATGAGTTTAGGTTTCACTAATAAAGAGTGTGTTAGTGCCGTTAAAAGCGCAAAACAAAGTGGCTTAACCACTATTGAAGAAATTATTGCATACGCTATTAAAAATATAAAGTAGGTTATTATGGAAGACGATAGATTAGTTCAAAGCACTTATTCTGAAACGGATAGTGATATAGAAAACGTATTGCGCCCAAAGTCAATGGAAGGCTACGTTGGGCAAGAAAAGGTTAAAGATAATTTAGCAGTTAGCATAACTGCTGCCAAAATGCGTGAAGATGCCCTAGACCACGTTTTACTTTACGGCCCAGCAGGGCTTGGTAAAACCACTTTAGCACACATTATTGCGCACGAATTAGGCACTCAAATTAAAATTACTAGTGGCCCGGCTATTGAAAGGGCTGGCGATTTAGCCGCCATTTTAACCAACCTAAACGAGCGTGACGTTTTGTTTATTGATGAAATTCACCGCTTAAACCATAACGTAGAAGAAATTTTATACCCTGCTATGGAAGACTATACTTTAGACTTTATTATAGGTAAAGGCCCATCAGCAAAGAACGTTCAGTTGCCACTACCAAAGTTTACCTTAATAGGCGCAACCACTAAAGCAGGTATGCTTTCTTCACCATTAAGGGATAGGTTTGGGGTTATTTGCAGGCTAGAAACTTATTCTATAAAAGAATTAACTGAAATTGTTGAAAGGGCGGCGAAAATGCTTTCACTTAATATTGAACATTTGGCTGCTGAAGAAATTGCAAAAAGAAGCCGTGGCACACCTAGAATTGCCAACAGATTATTACGCCGTGTGCGTGACTATTCGGTGGTTAAAGGGCATAAAGAAATCATGCTTTCTGATGCGCAAGGCTCATTAAAAATGCTAGAAATTGACGACTTAGGGCTTGATTCTATTGACGTTAAGTTGTTAAAGTCTATGGCAGAAAAATTTGGTGGTGGACCTTGTGGGTTAGATACTTTGGCTGCAACAATTAACGAAGATGGCAACACTATTGAAGACGTTTATGAACCATACCTATTGCAATTAGGGTTTATCGCAAGAACGCCTAGGGGCAGGGTTTTATTAAGCAAGGGATATGAACATATCGGCTTAAAAATGCCAGAAAGCAAACTAGAACAATTTAAGATTTTTGATATTAACTATGAAAACAAGTGATTTTGATTACTATTTACCCCAAGAACTAATTGCCCAAACACCCGTTTATCCAAGGGATACTTCAAGGCTTTTGGTTTATAATAGGGGAACTAAAACAACCGAACATAAAAGATTTTACGATATAAAAAATTACCTAAAAAAGGGTGACGTGCTTGTTAGAAACAACACCCGTGTTTTGCCTGCCCGTATGTTTGGCTACACTAAAAACGGCGGTAAGGTTGAAGTTTTATTGCTTAAAAGGTTTAATCTT
>JAZRDW010000110.1:0-2177 GCA_045660505.1 Christensenellaceae bacterium
AAAGCCTTTTATCTGCATCTGGGAAAAGATTATCGGTAATATTTATATCCCCACGGTAGTTTGTTTGAAGAAGTGCAAACTTAATAGTTTCAGGCGAATATTTATCAAGCAAATCTTTTAAGAAAAGGCTGTTGCCTAAAGACTTACTCATTTTTTGCCCGTTAACCTTAATAAGTCCGTTGTGTATCCAGTATTTAGCAAATTGTTTGCCTGTTAAGGCTTCGGTTTGTGCAATTTCATTTTCGTGGTGTGGGAATATTAAATCTCTGCCACCACCGTGAATATCAATTTGTTCACCAAACGCCTTTTTGTTCATTGTTGAACACTCAATATGCCAACCAGGTCTGCCTTCGCCCCAAGGTGAAGACCAACTTGGTTCGCCTTCTTTAGCAGACTTCCAAAGCGCAAAGTCAAGTGGATTTAACTTCATTTCATCATTTTCAACACGAACGCCGTTCATAGCGTCTTCTAAATTCCTATGTGACAATTTGCCGTATGATGGAAAACTTTCAACTGAAAAATATACGTCCCCTTTTTCGGTTGGATATGCATGCCCTTTTTTAATTAACTTATTAACAAAATCAATAATATCATCAATACTATGTGTTGCTTTAAGCCATAAAGTAGGGTCGTCAACTTGAAGTCTTGACATTTGCGCATCAATATTTTTAATCATTTCTTCAGCGTAAATATCAGCAGGAATACCCGTTTGGTTTGATTTAGCAATAATCTTATCATCAACGTCGGTATAATTCCTTGCGTAAGTCACTTCAAAACCTATCTTTTCAAGATATTTTCTAATAATATCATATATAAGCGCTTGGTAAGCATGCCCGATATGCGCTTCGCCAGAAACGGTAATTCCGCAAGCATACATTTGAACTTTGCCTTCGTTTATAGGGATAAATTCTTGTTTTTTGCCTGTTAAAGTATTGTAAATTTTCATAATTATTCCTTGTTATTTAATTGCTTTTTAATTTCTTCTAATTCTTGTTCTAGGTTAAAGGTTTTTTCTCTTAAATGGCAAATTTCTTCTTGAAGTGGGTCACGCTTTTCTTGTTCTAAATCGCTAACCTTTTCACCATTAACTCTAACAACTATACCAGGAACGCCAACAACCGTTGCGTAAGGTGGAACTTCTTTTAACACTACTGCGCCTGCACCGATTTTAGCGTATTCACCAACCGTGAACCCACCTAAAACTTTTGCACCTGCGCTAATCATTGCACCCTTTTTAATGGTTGGGTGGCGCTTGCCTTTTTCTTTACCCGTTCCCCCTAAGGTAACGCCTTGGTAAATAACAACGCCTTCTTCAATTTCAGCCGTTTCGCCTATAACAACGCCTGCGCCGTGGTCAATGAATACCCCCGGTGCGATTTTTGCCGCTGGGTGAATTTCAATACCCGTTAACCATTTAGCGAACTGACTTGTCATTCTTGCTAAAGTTTTTAACTTTATTCTGTATAAAAAGTTTGCCCACCTGTGCCATGAAAGAGCGTGAACGCCAGAATAAGTTAACCAAATTTCAAACTTACTTCTAGCAGCAGGGTCGTTTTGTTTTGCAGCGTTTATATCTGCCCTTAAACTCTTAAACATATCTTTGTCCTTAAATTATATCACTTTTATACATATTTTAACAAGTGATATTTGTGTGAATTTTTAATAAACTTTAACGCCTTTTTGTTCAATAGACGCCTTTAATTCTTTAGGGAAGTTTTTATCCACAACCATACAGTTTATATCGTTAAGATTAGCAAAACTATACGGGGTTTTTTTGTTTACCTTTGAACTATCTAAAAGCATAATAACGTTATCTGCTTTTTGAATAACTGCCCTTTTAACGTCGGCTTCGGCTTGGTTGCCACAAGTAAAGCCACCAACTTCTTTAATAAACCCAGTCGCCGTCATAACGGCAGTTTGAATATTTATTTTTTCAATATATTCTTCACAAGTTTTGCCAACCGTTATAAAGTTGTTTTTTCTTAAGTCACCACCAAGAAGTGCAACAACGGGTTTTTCCTTTCTTAAAATAGTTTCGGCAATAACTAACGCGTTTGTTAAAATATAAAAGTTTTCATCTGGTAATGCCCTAGCAAAATATGTGGTTGTTGAACCCCCGTCAATAAACACGCAACTATTTGCTTCAACAATATCAACGGCTTTAGTTGCAATTTCTA
>JAZRDW010000111.1:0-2683 GCA_045660505.1 Christensenellaceae bacterium
AAAAAAAGAAGAACAATAAAAAAGTTTATTAACTAACTTTTTTGGATAAAAATAAAAAGGAACAAAAAGGAAGAAAGAGATGTTTTGGGATGTAGTTTTAATTTGTTTATTTTTAGTTGTTGGTTTAGTTTTAATCATTAAGGGTGGTGATAACTTCGTTGATGGCGCTAGTTGGGTTGCCGAAGCAAGTGGTATACCTAAGTTTATCGTTGGGGCAACCATAGTTTCAGTTGCAACCACTTTGCCAGAAATAGTTGTTTCATTAATTTCTGCTAAGTCACAACCTGATATGGCAATAGGCAATGCAGTTGGTTCAGTTGTGTTTAATGCAGGCGTTATTTTGGGTATTGCATTAATGTGCCAACCATTTAAGATTGAAAGAAAAGATTATGCTTTTAAAGGCATTTTATTAGTTGCCGTTATGGCAATTTTGGCATTATTTTCTTTCCAAGGCGTAGACCTTAAAAATCTTTCTTTTGAAAGCACGGGTGTATTCGGTTATATCGGTTCAGCAATTTTATTAATATTATTCATTGTGTTTATTGTTGAAAACGTTATAAGCGCTAAAAAGAACGCATTAGAAAGTGCAAAACTTCAAGACATAGAAAGTGGTGAAGAAGAAAAAGTTCCAACCGATAAAAAGAGCGTTATAACAAATATTCTTAAACTAGTTTTAGGTGCAGCGGCAATTGCAGGTGGTGCTATTTTATTAAAAGATAACGCCGTTAAACTTGCAGAACTTGCAAAAATACCTGGCGCAGTTATAGGCGTAACAATTCTTGCAATAGGCACTTCACTGCCAGAACTAGTGACAATGATTATTGCCGTTAAAAAGGGACAAGCAAGTCTATCCGTTGGCAATATTATAGGCGCAAACACCATAGACTTAGCCTTGATTTTGCCATTAAGCGCATTTATTGCAGGTGGGGCGGGAGTTCCAGTAGTTAGTGAACACTTACTTATTACAATGCCTGTCACATTACTAATACTTGCAATCGCTATTATCCCAACGCTAATCTTCAAAAAGTTTGATAGATGGCAAGGTATAACCATATTTGCAATATATTCAGTATATTTTATTTACAATATTATAATGGCAGTTGCTTAAAAATCAAATTAGAAATAAAGCCCCTTTTGTTAAATCAAAGCGGGCGTTTATTTTAAGAAAATTACCCAGGAATTTATACGGAGATAAAAATGAAAGAATTTGAAAGTTTTTTAAGAGTAGTCGTTTGTCAACATAGAAGTTATTATACCCTTTGCTGAAAGCGATAAAATAAAAAACAAATTTAATATCATTGATAGAACTTCTAGTTCACGCTTTATGAGTTTAGACGGGGTGTGGTCTATTAAGCAACACCAATGCCTAGAAGAAGTTAGTTTAAGCGAAAACTTAACCGAAACAATACCTGTTCCGTCTTGCGTGCAAATGCACGGCTATGACCAAATCCAATACTTAAACTATCGTTATCCTATTCCGGTAATGAAAGAGCATATCCCTAACCAAAACCCTTGCTGGCATTATAGAAGAACTTTTAATTTAGATAAAAAGCAAGGCGAAAAATACTATATAAACTTTGAAGGTGTGGATAGTTGCTTTTATTTATATATTAACGGCATATACAAAGGCTATTCTCAAATATCACACTCAACAAGTGAATTTGATATAACTTCTTTGGTGGTTAACGGCGAAAATACTATTGACGTTATCGTGTTAAAATGGTGCGTTTCAACCTATCTTGAATGCCAAGATAAGTTCCGTTTTTCTGGTATTTTTAGAAGCGTTTATATTTTAAAACGACCTGAAAAACATATTACCGATTATCGCATAACAACTACTTTAAATAATGAAGATGGGCTTTTAACTTTTGAAAACCAAAGTAAAGAAAAGATTACCCTTTTATTTGGCAAAACAAAGAAAATTGTTTTGCCAAAAACCAGCCAAGAAATTTTGGTTAAAAAAGTAAAGCAATGGTCGGCAGAAACCCCAAATCTATATACCCTTAAACTTGTTGCTAATGGCGAAGTTATTGTGGAAAAAGTTGGGTTTAGGCAAGTTTCTATTGACGGAAAGGTTTTCAAAATAAATGATAAAGCGGTAAAATTAAAGGGTGTTAATCGCCACGATTTTAACTGCAAAACGGGCGCAACCGTTTCTTTAACGGACATGGTTAAAGATATTAAGTTGATGAAAGAGTTAAACGTTAACGCAGTTAGAACTTCGCACTATCCTAATAGCCCTGAATTTTATAATTTATGTGATGCGTTCGGGCTATTCGTTATGGATGAAGCCGATTTAGAAATGCACGGCGCTTGCGCTGTTCACGGCGGTTATTCACACAAGACTTGGAGTGAATTTGCAGAAGACACTTATTTTGCCGACGGTATTTTAGATAGGCACAAAGCCCTTGTTGAAAGGGATAAAAATAGACCTTCAGTTGTAATATGGTCGCTTGGCAACGAAAGTTCTTTTGGAAAAGCCTTTTATAAGGGGATAAAATATATTCGCAAAAGGGATAATACAAGACCTATTCACTACGAAGGCTTGCAAGAAGCCAACAAAAAATACTATTATACTAAACTTGTAGATATGGTTAGTATGATGTACCCCAGCATTGAAAAAATAAAACAAGACGTTTTAAACAACCCCAAGGAAACTCGTCCTTTCATTCTTTGTGAATAC
>JAZRDW010000112.1:0-3650 GCA_045660505.1 Christensenellaceae bacterium
TTGGCTCACAGAACGACATGGCTACGATCCGACTTAGTTTTCGATACAATTATCAATAAGGCAATGGGTGCTGCAAAGGTTAGACTTGCTGCTAAAAAAGCAAAGGAAATTGCAAGGGCATCAAAGAGCATTGAATCACAAAACCTAGTTGGTAAACTTGCCGCTTGTTCTGGAAGAAAACCTGAACTTAACGAACTATTTATAGTGGAAGGGGACTCTGCAGGTGGAAGTGCAAAACAAGCAAGAATGCGTCAATTCCAAGCAATTTTACCACTTCGTGGTAAACCTTTAAATGTAGAGAAAAAGAAATTAGACCAAATTTTACAAAATGAAGAAATTAGGACTATTATTTCAGCCTTAGGCACTGGTATAGGTTCTGAATTTGATATTGAAAGTTTAAAATTCCATAAAGTAATTATTCTATCAGATGCCGACCAAGACGGTGCGCATATTAGGGCAATATTACTTACCTTTTTCTTTAGGTTTATGCGTGAATTAGTTAGTAGCGGGCACGTTTATATCGGTATGCCACCACTATATAAAATTCATAAAGGCAACGTTGAAGAATATGCTTATGATGATAAAGAACTTGAAAAGAAAAAGGCAAAAGTTGGGCGTGGCGCTAATATTCAAAGATATAAAGGGCTTGGTGAAATGAATCCTTCACAATTATGGGAAACAACCTTAAACCCAGAAACTAGAACGCTTATGCGCGTCACTTTAGAAGACGCTGCTGAAGCCGATAGATTAATCACCGTTTTAATGGGTGATGAAGTTGGGGAAAGAAAAAAATATATATTTGAACACGCAAACTTTAATAAGGAAGATGCGTTTGCAAAAATTAAGCGTTCGTAGTAAAAAAGGGGCTAAATAAAAATGGAAAACGAAAAGGGTATAATTTTTTCATCACTTGATGAGGTTTTGAAAAATTCTATGATACCATATGCGGAAAACGTTATTCTTGATAGGGCGTTGCCAAGGGTTGAAGACGGCTTAAAACCTGTTCAAAGAAGAATTATTTACGCTATGTATGAAATGGGGCTAACCCCTGATAAACCACATAAAAAATGCGCAAAAATCGTCGGTGAAGTTTTGGGTAAATACCACCCACACGGGGATAGTTCGGTTTACGGTGCATTAGTTCACTTGGCGCAAGATTTTAATATGCGTTCACCTTTAATTGACGGGCAAGGCAACTTTGGTACTATTGACGGCGACTCTGCTGCTGCGTATAGGTATACGGAAGCGCGCCTAGAAGCCTTGGCGTTAGAACTTGTTAGCGATATTGAAAAGAACACCGTTGAATTTAACCTCAACTTTGACGATACGCAAGAAGAACCTGAAACTTTACCAGGGCGTTATCCAAACCTTTTGGTTAACGGAACAAGTGGTATTGCCGTAGGGCTTGCAACTAATATTCCACCACACAACCTTAACGAAGTTATTAACGGCACGATTGCTTATATTGATAACCCAAGAATTTCACTAAAAGAAATGATGAAGCATATTCAAGCGCCAGACTTCCCAACAGGCGGGTATATCATTGTAGGTGAAGAACTTGAAGAAGCATACAAGACCGGCCGTGGTAAAATTAAAATCCGTGCAAGGGTTAATATTGAAAAGGATACGGGGGAAAAACAAAACCTAGTTATTTCAGAATTACCTTACCAAGTTAATAAAGCCAACCTATTAAAAAAGATTTACGAACTTAAAGAAGAACGCAAAGAATACCTTGGTGGAATTAGCGAAGTTGTTGATGAATCTGATAGGAACGGTATGCGTGCCGTTATTAAGTTAAGAAAAGATGCTGATGCTAAAGCAATTTTGGCATACCTTTATAAGAATACCGACTTAGAAACTACTTTTGGTATAAACATGGTGGCAATTGCAAACGGAAAGCCTTGCCAACTTGGTTTATTAGATATAATAAGTTATTACGTGAACTACCAAAGGGAAGTTGTTTTAAGAAGAAGTAAGTTTGATTTAGAAAGGGCAAAAGAACGCGCGCATATTTTAGAAGGCTTAATTATTGCCGTTAAAAATATTGATGAAGTTATTAAAATTATCAAAGTAGCAGAAAACACCGCTGATGCTAAACAAAAACTTCGTGATAGATTTGCACTTTCAGAACAACAAGCAACTGCTATTTTAGATTTAAGGTTAGCAAGACTTACTAAACTTGAAATTTATAAGTTAGAAGAAGAACTAGCATCACTTAAAAAACTTATTGATGAACTTACCATTATTATTAACAGCAAAGCAAAACAAATGGAAGTTGTTAAAAAAGAACTTTCTGTTATCAAGAAGAAGTTTAGTGACGACCGCCGTTCTAATTTGATTATCGGTGGTAAAGAAATGGATATTCAAAGCGTTGAAAAGGAACTTAAACAAATAGATAATTTTGTTGTTGGTTTTACTAACGGCAAAATGTTTAAGAAGATGACCGAACGCAACTTTAAGTCTAGTGATAAATCTGTTAAAGATAACGCATTAGCAAACGACTTTATTAAGTTTTATGCTAACGCTAGAAGTGACCAAACTTTACTAGCCTTTACCAACCTTGGTAATTGCTGTAAGATTGATATGGAAATTGCGCCAGAGTGTAGGTTCCGTGATAAAGGCTTTAAGTTCACCGATATTTGTAAAGATGCTAGTAGGAACGAATACCCTGTTGCTTTCTTTGCCGTTGATGAAGATAAATTGCCTGATGGGCACTTATTGTTCTTTACTAAAGACGGGTTGATTAAAAAGACTGAATGGGCTGAATATAACCTATTAAAACCTTATTATCAAGCAATCAAACTTAAAGAAGATGATATGCTTGTTAAGGTTGAATTAGATTTACCTGAAACAACCATAGGGTTTATTACTAAACAAGGCTTAGCCCTAAACGCATTAAAAGATGATATTCCTGTTCAAGGCAGGGTTGCAGGTGGCGTTAAGGGTATTAACCTAAACAAGGGGGATAGCGTTGTTTATATTTCCCAAGTTGATGAAGAAGGCGAATTTGTTATTATTACCGATACAGGGTTCTATAAGAGAGTTATTACTTCTGAAATTGAACCTATGGCTAGGTATAGAAAGGGCATAAAAATTGTTGAACTTGGTAAGGACGGCACAGTTGTTTATGCAGACCAAGTTAAACAGCCGTTTGATTTAGCCGTTATTGATAATTTTGGCGTTGCCTTTACGGTAAACACCGAAGATATTTCAATAGAAAATAGAACAACCAAAGGTAAAACCCTAAAGAACGAAAACAAAAAGCGTATGCCAGAAAAGGTGTTTAGGGTGTTCTAAATGTAAATAAAAATGCTAACGGAAATTCCGTTAGCATTTTTTATATATTAGTTTATTTATTTGTTAAATTTTGAAGCGTGCTCTTTTATTGCTGAAAAAGATTTATCGCTTATAACGTGTTCAATTTTGCAAGCATCTTCAGTGGCAGTTTCTTTATCAATGCCAAGTGAGATTAATAGGTTTGTTAAAAGGGTGTGGCGTTCATATAACTTTTCAGCAACTTGTTTGCCTAAAGAAGTTAGGGTAATAAATCCATCACTATCAACTTTAATATATTCGCCCTTTTTCAAAAGTCCTATTGCACGGGAAACTGATGGCTTTGAATAGCCAAGATAATTGCCAACGTCAATAGA
>JAZRDW010000113.1:0-4433 GCA_045660505.1 Christensenellaceae bacterium
TTTCTGGCGCTGACTATTCGGCTTTTAATTCGTTCAATCAGTCAAACATAGATAAAACTAAAGTGGAAAAAGTTTTTAGAGAGCGTCTTAAAAACGATAACCGTTTTAGAAAGGAAAGCCAAATTTTAGATGGGATTAAACTTGAAGAAAAGCGTGTTCAATCCCTATACCAAAACTTAATAGATTTTGCTAAAATTTTAGCATTAAAAGATACCTGCCCAGAACTTTTCACTATTTACACCAAGGGGGAACAAAGTTTAGCCTTTGCAACCGATACGAGCGATATAAATAGGTGGAGTAGTATTCTTGACGGCGAAAAGAAAAACGGCAGGGAAAACCAAATTTACGCTATAAATTTAGGGGCAATTTCTTCTTCTCAATATTTTGATAACCAAACAAAAAGTAATCCGTCAAAATTCTTTACTTTAACTGGTAGCGAATCGGCAGAAGATATTTGCTTAACCGTGTTTAACTTTAGGTCTTATCAACCACATTTACAATACGAAACCATAGCGTTTATAAACACTTTTGTTAAAGAGTGTTCAACAATTTTAGATTGATTAAAGGTTAATATAAAACAAATGAAAGGTAAATTTATCACTTTTGAAGGTTGTGAAGGGGTTGGCAAATCCCACCAAATAAGAAGATTAGAAAATTATTTGCAAGAAAATAATATTCACTATTATTTAACGCGTGAACCAGGTGGCACACCTGTTTCCGAACAAATAAGAAATGTTATTTTAGATGGCAAAAACGTTTCTATGACTGATGAGTGCGAAGCGCTTTTATATGCTAGCGCACGCGTTCAACTTTTAAAAGAAGTGGTTAAGCCTAAACTTGATAACGGCGAACTTGTGCTTTGTGATAGGTATATTGATTCTTCTATTGCTTACCAAGGTTATGCCAGGGGGTTAGGGGTAGATTTCGTTAAGAAAATTAACGATTACGCTATTACTAACTTTATGCCTGATTATACAATATTTTTGAATTTACCACCAGAACAAGCCTTTTTAAGAAAGGGTGGGGTGGACAAAACGGATAGGTTAGAGTTATCTGGTATGGACTTCCATAAAAAGGTATACCAAGGCTATTTAGATATAGCAAGAAAAGAACCTGATAGGTTTATAGTTATTGATGCTAGTGGGGATAAGTTCCAAACCCACGCAAAAATTATAAATGCGTTAAAAGAAAAGGGCATTATATGATAGAAAAGTTCTCTCTGTTAAAAGAAACAAGTGCATATAAAACCATTGTTGGTGAAAAGAAAGCAGGTAGGCTTTCACACGCATACTTGTTTTTAACCCCTGATGGGGATACTTTAAGGGAATATTTGAAATTTTTTGCTTGCGCTATTACTTGTGAAGAGTTTGAGCCTTGCTTAAATTGTAGAAAGTGCAATTTAATTTTAGAAGAAAAGTTTTCAGATTTAATCATTTACCCAAAAGACGGCGATACTATTAATAGTGAGCAAATTAACAATTTGATTGAAGAAAGTTTTTTAAAACCTATTGAAGGTGAAAGAAAAATTTTTATCCTTTCAAATGCGCAAAATATGAATATTCAAGCGCAAAACAAACTTCTAAAAACCTTAGAAGAACCACCTAAAAACGTGCATATTTTAATGGGCGCAACTAGTGAATTTGCACTTTTGCCAACCATTAAATCAAGGGTGGAAAAACTTGAAATTGCGCCTTTTTCTAATCAAAAACTTTTTTCAGTTTTAACTAAAGAATTTGATGATGAAGAAAAGTTAAAAAACGCTATCGCTTGTGGCGACGGGACTGTTGGGCGCGCAATTTCATTATATAACGACCAAAACTTAAAGGTTATTGAAGACCTAGTTTGTGAAGTTATTTTGGATATGCAATCTAGTAAAGATTTGCTTAAATATTCAGTTAAAATTTCTTCATCTAAGTGTGATTTAGGGGATTTTTTATCAATTTTAGAATTAGTTTTAAGGGATATGCTTGTTGCAAAAACTAACCCAACCTTAGTTTCAAATTTACCAGTTTTTGAACGGGTTAAAAATGCAAAAGGCTATACCGAAGGTGCGCTTATAACTGCATTAGAAAAGGTTATTGAAGCACAAAAAAGAAAAAAGAGTAATGCAAACCCAACAATGCTTATAGAGTGGGTTTTGTTCCAAATTTTGGAGGGGAAATATAAATGGCAAAAGTTATAGGCATAAAATTCAAAAACACAGCCAAAGTATATTATTTTTCACCTGAAAAAGAAGGGGAAGAATATTTAGAAAATTCTGGGGTTATTGTTGAAACGGCAAAAGGCCTAGAATACGGCACGGTTGTTTTTGGCGTTAAGGAAGTGCCTGATAAAGATATTGTTCATCCGTTAAAGCCTATTTTAAGGAAGGCAACGGAAAAGGATTTGAAACAAGTTAGCGATAACGAGAAAAAAATTCCACAAGCAATGGAATATGCGCAAACTAAAATTCAAGAAATGAATATTGATATGAAGTTGATAGGTTGCGAATATGCTTTTGACGGCAAAAAAATCGTTTTCTATTTTACTTCTGACGGCAGAGTAGACTTTAGGGAATTAGTTAAAGTTTTGGCTTCTCACTTCCATTTAAGAATTGAACTTCGCCAAATAGGTATTAGAGATGAAACAAAACTTTTAGGTGGTATTGCCCCTTGTGGCAGAACTTGTTGTTGCGCAAGTTGTTTATCAGACTTTGGCAAGGTTTCAATCAAAATGGCCAAAAACCAAGGTTTACACTTAAACCCAGGTAAGATTAGCGGGCTTTGTGGTAGACTTATGTGTTGCTTAGAATATGAAAATGATTACTATGCTGAAGTTTGCAAAAAAATGCCTAAAGTTGGCAGTAGCGTCGGCACGCCTGAAGGTACAGGTACGGTCGTTTCAAACGATATGCTTAAGTTGATAACAAAAGTTAAAATTCCTAAAGAAGACGGTAGCGAAGTTTATAAAGACTTCCCTGTTGATAAAATCAATTTTAATAGAAACAAAAATAACGAGAAATCAACTGATAATGATGACGACGATAATTTTGTTTCAGAAGATATGAAAAAAATATTGGATTAAGTGTTTACAAATTGAAAAGTTTGTGATACAATAAAAATGATTTTCAAAGGAGGTATTTACTCATGGCTTATAAAATTAGTGATGCTTGTATTTCTTGTGGCGCATGTGCTGATACTTGCCCTTGCAACGCAATTAGTGAAGGCGAAGGTCAATACGTTATTGATGCTGAAGCTTGCATGAGTTGTGGTGCTTGTGCTGAAGGTTGCCCTGTTGAAGCAATTTCAGAAGAATAAGAACAGCAAAAAACCAAAAAAGGCACGAAGTTTGTTTCGTGCCTTTATTTTTAGTCTTGGCTACACAATCTAGTTTTGTTTTTGATGGAAAAAATCTGCTAATTACTGCGCGTTTTGTTCGGTTGCAGACCGCTAAGGGTATGCGCCCTTACAAGAACGCTTGTTCTTATTGCTTTTTTCTTATCAACCCACAAAACAAGTTTTGTGTAAACAAAAACTAACTTGTTTCGCCAAGGCTTATTTTTAAACTTTGCATTTAATTAAAAAATTAGTTTTGTGTAAAGCAACTATTTTCTTTCGCAAAGTTTTATTTTAATATCAACTATTTAATAACATTTATATTTATTATGGAAAGAAAAGAAATTTTAGCCCCGTTAAATTTAGCCGTCTATCAAGATGATGAATTTTATTGCTTTACTTCTGATGCAATTTTGCTATCAGAGTTTACCCGTGTAAAAAAGGGGGATATAGTTGCTGATTTTTGTTCGGGGTGTGGTATAGTTGGCTTTAATCTTTTAGGGTTAAACAAAGATAAAATAAAAACATTAAATCTTTTTGAAATGCAAACACCCCTTTACAATTTAGCCGTTAAAAGTATAGAAGAAAATAATTTATCTAATATCGTTAAGGCAAATAACTGCCGTTTGCAAGATATTGATAATGAGTTTAACGGCAAATTTTCACTAATTACTTGCAACCCACCGTATATGGCAGTTGGCAAGGGGTTTATTGATGAAAAAGATGCTATTGCTATGTGCAGAACAGAAGTTACTTTATCACTAGAAGAATTAGTTAAGGCTTTTAGTAAATGCTTAAAATATGGTGGTAGGGTAAATTTGGTCCACCGCGCCGATAGACTTTGTGAAGTTATATCAGCACTACAAAAAAACAATATAGAGCCTAAGCGAATTCAGTTTGTTTCAGGCAGTAATAAACAACCCTATTTATTTTTAATGGAAGCCGTTAAGGGTGGTAAAACGGGTGTTAAAATAGAGAAAAATATTACAAACTAATTTAGGCTTAACATAAAATTAAAAGGAAAAATTATGCTATATTTTGTTGGAACGCCGATAGGCAACTTAAAAGATATATCCTTTCGCGCAATAGAAGTGTTAAAAAGCGTTGATGAAATTGCTT
>JAZRDW010000114.1:0-5273 GCA_045660505.1 Christensenellaceae bacterium
TTTTATCGGCTAATTCCCAAACATTATTATAATAGGTAAAATTATTAGATAATATATTAAAGTGTTCTTTTAAGGCAAACCTAAGCAATTTCCAAACCAAAACGCTTTGAACTTTGCGCTTATTATCTGAAAAATTTTCAACGTAATCTTTACGGTTATCACATAGATAATCAACCTTATCAAGGTTAATATTAAAATCTTCAATAAAAGAATAAAAACACTTAATCATTATTTAAATATTATATCAAAAAATTAACATAATCGCAAATTTTTCTAAGTAAAACTAACCAAATTATAAAACTTTTTTATTAAATTATATATTTTTACTTGTCAAAATTAAATTATAATGTTAGAATTATCAAAAAGGAGATTAACTATGAATATATGGCACGATATTGAATGTTCAAGAATTAAACCAGAAGAATTTATCGCCGTTGTTGAAATAAGTAAAGGTAGTAAACAAAAGTATGAAATGGATAAAAAAACAGGGCTTTTAAGACTTGATAGGATACTTTACACATCAACCCACTACCCTGCAAACTACGGCTTTATTCCACACACTTTGGCTTCAGATAACGACCCGCTTGACGTTTTAATTTTATGCTCAGAAAGTTTGATACCTATGAGTTTAGTTAAGTGCTACCCTATAGGCGTTATCGTTATGAAAGATAATGGTTCTGTTGATGAAAAGATTATAGCAATCCCTGAAACCGACCCTAACTATAATACGTATAAAAGCATACACGATTTACCTAAACACATTTTTGATGAAATGCAACACTTTTTCTCTGTATATAAACAATTAGAAGATTTAGACACTTCTGTTGACGTTGCATCTGATAGAGATATTGCTATTCAAATTATTAAAGATTCAATGGAAAATTATAAACTTCATCTTTATGAATTAACAGCAAAATAAATTGCATCAAAAAACACCTACTAAATTAGTAGGTGTTTTTAATTTTTATAAACCGCAATCTTTTGCTAACAACTTAAATTTATCTAATGAATTTTTTATTCTATTATAATCAACGCAATAAGCAATTCTAACGTAGCCTTTAATGCCAAAATCATCACAAGGAACAAGTAATATTTCGTGTTTTTTAGCAAGTTCATAAAAGGCGTAAGCATCACCTAAAGGTGATTTAACAAACAAATAGAAAGCCCCGTCTGGTTTAACACAAGTAAAGCCTAATTCTGATAAAGAATTATAAATTAAATTTCTATTATTTTCGTATGCTTCTAAATTAATTTTAGCATCTAAACATTTGCTAACAACCTTTTGGAATAAACTTGGCGCACAAACGTAGCCTAAAGAACGGCCTGCACCACAAATTGCAAGGTAAATTGTATTTGCATCTTGCATTTTTGGATTCACAGCAATATACCCTATTCTTTCGCCAGGTAATGATAATGACTTAGAGAAAGAATAACAAACGATAGTGTTATCATAATAATTCATTAAATATGGAACACTAATATTTCCATAAACTAATTCACGGTATGGTTCATCTGCAATTAAATATATGGGATGATTATATTCTTTTTGTTTTTTGTTTAATAATTCACACAAAGTTTTAATAGTTTCTTCAGTATAAACAACACCGCTAGGGTTATTTGGTGAGTTAACTATTAATGCTTTAGTATTTTCATTAATTTTTTGTTCTAAATCGCTAAAATCAATTTGAAAATTTTCTTCAATAGGATTTGAAATAACAAGTTTTCCACAAGCATTTTCAACAAAAACCCTATATTCGGTAAAAAATGGTGCAAAAACTATACATTCATCACCTTGATTAACAACGGCTTTCAATGAGATTGAAAGTGATGCTGCTGCGCCACAGGTCATATAAATATTATTTTCATTAACCCTAGCGTTAAATCTAGTATTAATATTATTAGCAATAGCCTTTCTAACCTCTAAATCCCCTTGTGCTGAAGTATAGCCATGCAAAATTGTTGGGTTATTATTTGCTAGTAAATCTTTGATGGTTTCGGTAACCATTTCAGGTGGTTCAACACTAGGATTACCCAAACTAAAATCAAAAACGTTCTCAGCACCTATTTCGCTTGCACGAACTTTACTATATTCAAAAATTTCCCTAATAATAGAGCGTTTGCTACCTAAAGCAAATGCTTTTTCATTGTAATTCATAGTAAAATCTCCTTATAAATTAAGTAGTTTTAACGCGTTTTTATAAAAGATTTTATCTTCTATTTCTTTAGGAAGATTATATCCTTTAACTACCTTATAATTATCTTCAATATCTTGCCAAGGACAGTCTGTTGCAAATAAAATTTTATCTGCTCCGTGTTTTAACACTATTTCCTTAAATAAATTAGCGTCAATTTCGTTTACAGTCATAGCAGTATCAAAGTATACGTTTTGACCACAAAGTTTATCTAAAACTTCTTCCCATTGTTTATGTGCGCCAAAATGTGCTAAAACAAACTTATCATAGTTAACTTCTTTAATAACTTTTAAAACCCTATCTGGTGGGCATTTAACAGGTTGACCTTTATACCCATCATCAATACCAGAGTGAGTTACAACGATTAAATCATACTTTTTAGCACATTTAATAATGTTTATATAACTAGGGTCGTCAATAAAAGTATCTTGATAATCGGGGTGAATTTTTATACCCTTTATTCCCACGCTTTTTATATACGCTAACTTTTCATCAACGTTATCGCAAAGTGGGTGCATACCAGCAAAAGAAATAATTTTCCTATCACTATTTTTATACTTTTCATTAACGCTTATAGCAAAATTAAGAACACTTTCAAACTGGGTAGGTTTAGTTAAAACTGGCAAAGCAACAACAATATCAGCATTAGCACGTTCCATTGCCTTAATCATACCTTCAGCAGTTCCATCAGTATTAGGTTTAGAACTTGATTTACTTGCTAGTGCATTTATTGTTGAAGATGCAATTTTATCTGGAAAAATATGTGTATGAAAGTCAATTAACATAATTATAATGATTTAATATCTTCGCAAGAAAGCATTTTAACGCCGTGTGCGTTTAATACTTGGTCGGCTTTAGCCATATCGTTAACTTTTAATACAACTGACGCTTCTAGTCCATCAATAGATAATCCGTACATATATTCAACGTTAATTTGGTTATCTGTTAAAATTAACAATAAATCTTGTAAACTGCCTGATTTATGGTCAATTTTAAGAACTATAACGTCAGTAAGCATGGTTGAAAAACCTTCATAAGTAAGTTTAACCTTACCAAGTTCAGCATCATTAACAATTAAGCGCAACAAACCGTATTCGGTTGTATCTGCAAGCGACAATGACAAAATATTAATATTATTTTGTTTAAGCACGTTTAGAACTTCGCCTAAACGCCCTTGCCTATTTTCAATAAAAACTGATAATTGTTTTGTTAACATAATTTATCCCCCTATTAATACAATTTTCTCTTATCAATAACGTGAACCGCTTTGCCTTCAGAACGAACTAAAGTTTGTGGTTCAACAATTTTAACCTTTGGATTTAAGCCTAATGCTTGTGATAAAATATGGGTAATCTTTTTATTTAAAAGTTCAAGCCCTCTAATTTCATCAGTCATATAATTTGGGTTAATTTCAACTTGAATTTCCAAAGTATCTAGGTTATTTACCCTATCAACTATAATCATATAGTGTGGTGTAACTTCTTCAACGTCAACAAGTGCCGCTTCAACTTGGCTTGGGAACACGTTCACGCCACGAATAATAAGCATATCGTCAACACGGCCTTTGAACCTACTAATTCTAGCACTTGTTCTGCCACAATCACATTTCGCGTAAGAAATACTTGTTAAGTCTTTTGTTCTATACCTAAGAAGTGGCAATGCTTCTTTAGTTAAGGTTGTGAATACAAGTTCACCAGTTTCACCTTCAGGTTGAGCCTTCATTGTTGCAGAATTAAGAATTTCTGGAAAGAAATGGTCTTCACAAACGTGTAAACCATTATGGAAAGAACAGTCACAAGCAACGCCAGGCCCCATAACTTCACTTAAGCCGTAAATATCATGTGCAGAAATATTTAATCTATTTTCAATATCCTTGTGCATTTTTTCAGTCCAAGGTTCTGCGCCACAAATAGCATATTTAAGTTTAATTTTATCAATTAATTTTTCATTTTCTAAGCATTCTGCTAAATGCAATAAATATGATGGTGTGCAAGCAATAGCAGTTGCGCCAAAGTCTACCATCATTGTTGTTAATTTTTTAGAATTACCCGTACCCATAGGCACAACCATTGCACCTATTTTTTCAACGCCGTAGTGTGCGCCTAAACCACCTGTGAACAAACCATAACCGTAAGCAACTTGAATAATATCATCTTTAGTTACCCCAGCCATAGAAAAACACCTTGCCACACATTCAGCCCATGTTTCAATATCATTTTTAGTATAGCCAACAACAGTTGCCTTACCTGTTGTACCACTTGATGCGTGAACTCTAACTATATCAGAATGTGGAACGGCAAATAAACCAAATGGGTAGTTATCCCTTAAATCATCTTTGGTTGTAAATGGAAGTTTGGTAATATCTTCAATACCTTTAATATCACCAGGTTCTAAACCCATTGCTTGCATTTTTTTATGGTAAAAATCAACGTTATTATAAACGTAATCTACGAGTTTAACTAACCTTGAACTTTGGAGAGCGCTTAACTCATCTCTACTCATACATTCTATAGATTTATTCCAAATCATCTTAAAGTTACCCCTTTCTATTTAACGTAATCATACCCAAGTATGAAAGCCTTTTCATTAATTTCAATTGTCTTAGGTGGAACAGTTTTTTCTATAACGCTAATCCATTCTTGTTTATCAAAACATATAAATTTAGCAGCCAAACCTAATACTACAGAGTTTAGAACTTTGCTATTGCCAAGTTGCTTAGCAATAGAAATACCATCAATAGAATAAACTTTATGGCATTTTTCTAAATTTTCAATAATATTTTCAGGATATTCACTTGCACCGATAACTACTGTCATAGGGTCAATTCTTGCATCATTAACAATAATAATGCCATCTTTTTTAAGGAAGTGTGCATATCTATATGCTTCTAACCTTTCAAATGCAACCAAAATATCAACTTCACCTTCTTCTACAACAGGTTCACTAACTTTTTCACTAAAGCGAACGAAAGTTACAACACTAGCACCACGTTGCGCCATGCCGTGAACTTCACTAAGTTTAACGGCAAAACCAGCGTTCAATGCAGTTTTTCCTATAATTCTACTTGTTAATAGCGTTCCT
>JAZRDW010000115.1:0-4608 GCA_045660505.1 Christensenellaceae bacterium
TGCCTATACTTCTGGTAAGCCACATATCGGCAACACTTACGAAGCCATTTTAGCAGATAGTATTGCTAGGTTCAAAAGGTATGAAGGGTTTGATGTGTTCTTTCAAACAGGTACTGATGAACACGGCCAAAAGATAGAAGAAAAGGCAGCATTAGTTAATAAGTCACCAAAAGAATTTGTTGATGGAGTTGCTGATATTATTAAAGGCATTTGGGATTTAATGGGTGTTTCTTATGATAAGTTTATAAGAACAACTGATGAATACCACGAAAAGCAAGTTCAAAAAATATTCAAAAAACTCTATGAAAAAGGGGATATTTACAAAGGTTCATACGAAGGTTGGTATTGCACCCCTTGTGAATCTTTCTGGACGGAAAGTCAATTAGTTGACGGCAAGTGCCCAGACTGTGGTAGGGAAGTTAAAAAATCACAAGAAGAAGCCTACTTCTTTAAGATGAGTAAGTATGCTGATAGATTAATGCAATATTACGAAGAACACCCAGAATTTATTTTGCCTATTTCTAGAAAGAACGAAATGGTTAATAACTTCTTAAAACCAGGTTTGCAAGACCTTTGCGTTTCTAGAAGTACCTTTAAGTGGGGTATTCCGGTAGACTTTGACCCTAAACACGTTGTATACGTTTGGCTTGATGCATTAACAAACTATATCACGGGCTTAGGATATGACGTAGATGGAAACAACGCAGAATTATATAAAGATTTTTGGCCTGCTGACGTTCACGTTGTCGGTAAGGATATTATAAGGTTCCACACAATTTACTGGCCTATATTCTTAATGGCATTAGATATTCCACTACCTAAAAAGGTTTATGGTCACGGCTGGTTGTTGCAAGACGGCGGTAAGATGAGTAAGTCTAAAGGCAACGTAATTTATGCTGATGATTTAGTTGAATATTTTGGTAAAGATGCTGTTAGATATTACGTATTAACCACTATGCCACAAGATAACGACGGGCTTATTTCTTGGGAATCTGTTATAGAAGTAATTAATAGTGATTTAGCAAACGTATACGGCAACCTAGTTAGCAGAACTATTGCTATGAGTAATAAGTATTTTGGTGGCGTTGTAGAAAACGGCAATGATGTTGAAGAAGTTGATAACGAATTGATTAGCGTTGTTAAGTCTGCAGTTCAAAAGGTTACAAATAAAGTTAACGAATTTAAGATTTCTGATGCTTTATTTGAAATTTTTGCTATCTTCCGTAGGGCAAACAAATATATTGATGAAACAATGCCTTGGGTATTAGCAAAAGATGAGTTAAAGCAAAATAGGTTAAAAACAGTTTTATATAACCTTACTGAAAGTATAATTATAGGAACTTCACTTTTAAGCGCATTCTTACCAGATACTGCTTTCAAAGCGGCGGATATGTTTAACTTAAAATTGCGTGATTATGCTGATTTAGATAAGTTTGGTTTAATTGATAGTGTTAAGGTGACAGAAAAACCTGAAATTTTATTTGCTAGAATTGACGGGGCTGTTGTTATGCAAAAAGTTAACGCTATGATTGAACAAAGAAGACTTGAATTTGAAAGTGAGAATAATAAAATGGAAAATAAAGTTGAAACAAAAGAACAACCAAAAACTGAAGTAAAATTACACGACCATTCTGAAAAAGAACCTATTTCTATTGATGATTTTGCTAAAGTTCAAATTAAAATTGCACTTGTAACTGCTTGCGAAAAGGTTGAAAAGAGCAAAAAATTACTTAAACTTACCGTTAAAGTTGGGGAAGAAACTAGAACTGTGGTAAGTGGTATTGCCTTAGCATATTCACCAGAAGAATTAGTTGGTAAAAAGTTAGCAATGATAACAAATTTAAAGCCTGCAAAACTTTGTGGTATAATGAGTGAAGGTATGATTATTTGTGCTGAAGATAACGAAGGTAAGTTAGCATTCTTAACCCCTGAAAAAGATATTGATGATGGGAGCCAAGTTTTCTAATGTTTATTGACACGCATTGCCACCTTGATGATGAAAGATTTAGTGATATATCACAAGTTGAAAAAGATTATTTAAGAGATGGCGTAGAAAGTGTTATAAATATGGGTTGCAATCTTAAATCTAGCCAGTATGGGCGTTCATTAGCAGAACAATACCCATCAATTTACTTTGCGTCAGGCGTTCACCCAAGTGATGCTGATAGTTTTTATTATACTACCCTAAAAGGTATTGAAGAGTTATTATCGCACGATAAATGCGTTGCCGTTGGTGAAATAGGGCTAGATTATTACTGGAAACCATTTGATAAGAATAAGCAAATTATATGCTTTACTTCGCAAATAGAACTTGCTAAAAAGAATAAATTACCTATTTGTGTTCATAGCCGTGATGCAACTTTTGATATGGTTAATATCCTAAAAGAATATAAGGATAAACTAGATTTTAGTGGGGTAATTCATTGCTATTCTGGTAGCGTTGAAACTGCAAAGCAAATATTAGATTTAGGGTTATATATTTCCTTTGCTGGGCCGTTAACCTTTAAGAACGCCAACCAACTTATTGAAGTTGCTTCCTTCGTTCCTATTGATAGGTGCTTAACTGAAACGGATAGTCCATATTTAGCACCGCACCCATATAGGGGAACTTTAAATTCGCCAAAAAACGTTGCTATTACAACGGCAGTTTTGGCAAGTATAAAACAAATGGAAGTCACTACTTTAGCGACCGAACTAACTAAAAACGCAAAAAAATTATTTTATAAAATAAAATAAAGCCGAATTATTTTCGGCTTTATTTATAAAAAATATTCTCACTTCATTTGTATAAATGATTGTATAGTAAAGATTTCTCTTTACAATATTATTATGCTAAAATTGAAGTAATATATTCACTTTCTTTATAGGTAAATAATGGAAAAATCATTAAAAAGTTTACTTAACGAACATGGCTTAATGCTTAAAAAAGCCTATGGTCAAAACTTTCTAACAGATGAAAGTTTGCTTAGCGAAATTGTTGAAAAAGCAGGGGTAACTGACCAAGATACCGTGCTTGAAATAGGCTGTGGTGCCGGCGCTTTAACACGCCATTTAGCAAAAAAAGCCAAAAGAGTTTTCGGGTATGAAATAGATAAAAGGCTTGTTCCCGTGCTAAATGAAACTTTAAAAGATTATAAAAATGTGGAAATTATATTTGAAGATATAATGAAACAAGATATAAAGGCGTTAGAAAAAAAGTTAGGGGATAACTACCTTTTAGTTGCTAATTTACCTTATTATATAACCACACCTATAATTATGAAGTTTATAGAAAAGTCTAAAAACATAAAGGCAATGGTAATAATGGTTCAAGAAGAAGTTGCATATCGTTTATGTGCAGATAACGGCACAACCGATTATGGCGCAATTACCGTTGCTATTAACTTAAGGGGTAAAGGACAAATAATTTTAAATGTTCCTAGAGAGAAGTTTACACCACCCCCAAAAGTTGATTCAGCCGTTGTTAAAATTGATATTGATTTTGACAAGTTTAAGGGAACGGACTTTAAGGCCGTTAGAAATTTAGTTAGATGTGGTTTTACAAGTAGAAGAAAAACCCTTGTAAACAACCTAATTAACGGATTAAAAATTTCTCGTTTAGATGCTGAAAAAGCCTTAGAACAATGTGGAATTAGCCCACTTGCCCGTGCGGAAGATTTATCTGCGTTAGACTTTGTTGTTTTAACAGAAAAACTTAAAATTAAAGGTGATAAATAATGAGTGAAAAACAAGTGATAGTGCTTGCTAGTGGCAATGCGCATAAGATTAGGGAAATATCAGAAATGTTGCCTGAATTTAAGGTTGTTGGGTATAAGGAGTTAGGCTTTAATGAAGAGATTGTTGAAGATGGCTTAACCTTTTATGAAAATGCTTTAATTAAGGCAAAAACCGTGTCTAAAGCCCTTAATTTACCTGCCCTTGCCGACGATAGTGGGATATGCGTTGATGCCCTTAATGGTCAGCCAGGTATATATAGTGCTAGGTATGCTGGTGATGGTGATGATAAGCATAATAACCAACTTTTGCTTAAGAATATGGAAGGTAAAACTAACCGTAAAGCAAAGTTTGTTTGTTGCATGGTTTACTATAAACCTAATGGTGAAATTATTACTGCTACGGGTGAAACCCACGGCGAAATAATGCAAAAAGAACAAGGGGAAAACGGATTTGGTTACGACCCATTGTTTTTCAGTTATGACCTTAATATGTGTTTAGGGGTTGCTGATGCACAAAAGAAGAATACTATTAGCCACAGATACCGTGCAATAGTAGGATTAAAAGAGAAGTTAAAGGAAAATTAAAATGATACATAAATCTATTGATACATTAGTTGGTAAAACGCCACTTTTAGAAATAGAAAATATAGAAAAAGAACTTAATTTATCTGCTAAAATATTCGTTAAACTAGAGTGTTTTAACCCAGCAGGGAGTATAAAAGATAGAACGGCATTGTTTATGCTAAATGATGCTGAAAATCGTTCTTTAATAACTAAGGGCGCAACTATTATTGAACCAACAAGTGGGAATACCGGTATAGGTATTGCGTCAATATGTTCTCGCCGTGGTTATAAAGAAGTCGGATCGTAGCCATGTCGTTCTGTGAGCCAA
>JAZRDW010000116.1:0-4141 GCA_045660505.1 Christensenellaceae bacterium
CCAGCACTTCTTGCCGCTTCCATAACTAAATCATTGTATCCCTTATCGGTTATTACCGTAATCAAAACTGATTTGCTTTCCATTTGCTCAATCTCCTTCTTTTCAACTTCTATATCCCCTGCAAAGTATTTTAATGATGATTTACCACCAACGCTATCTATTTGAATAAATAACGCAATACCATTGCCACTTGCATTTATGTTCATCTCCGTTTGAAGACCTTTGGTTATCTCTTCCACCCTTTCTTCAGCAACTATCGTTTCAAACAAAATCTTTTCCGTTTGTTCTATGCCAAAGTAGTTTAGTATTGAATCACTTGCCGTACCATTACAAAACTTACTAACTACACCTTGGGTGCCGTGTCTATGGAAAAAATCTAGGTATTGTTCAGAATATTCGCGTTTAGTTATAACCATTAAATATTTTAAACTTAACATATCTTTCTCCTTATCCGATAATTTCTTCTTCAATACTTTCTTCAACTTTATTGGTTTGTTCTGCTTTCTTAAGTTTAGCAGTTTTAATCTTATAAACAAGCCCTAAAATTTGAATTGCTATCAACGGCGTCATACCAACCATTGCAACCACACCAAATCCATCAGTTGCAACGTTTCCACCAACGGCCGAGCAAACCCCTAATGCGAAAGGCATTAAGAAACTTGCCGTCATTGCGCCTGATGCTACCCCGCCCGAGTCAAATGCTATTGCCGTGAATATATCCGGCACTATAAAGGTTAATATTATTGCTATTAAATACCCTGGTATTAAGAAATACATTATAGGTATGTGTAAAATTATTCTTAACATTGCTAAACCAACAGAAATGGCAACGCCTATCATAAGGCTTATGCTTAATGCCTTTTTAGGTATAGCACCAGAAGTAATTTCATAAACTTGTTTAGTTAACACGTGCACGGCAGGTTCGCAGGCAACAACAAAATAGCCCATAATCATACCGATAGGAACAACTATCCAGTTAAATGAAATGCCGTTTATAGTTAGTGAGCCTAACTGATTACCTATTAAACTACCAACCGGCAAGAACCGTACGTTTACACCGGTTAAGAAAAACACTAACCCAAAATAAGTATAGAAAATACCTACTAAAATTTTAACGAATTCGTTTTTATCTATCTTTTGCCCAAAAATCTTAAAGATAAAGAAGAACCCTACTATAGGCAATAACGCCAAACTAACTTCCACAAAATAGTGTGGGATATTTGATAAATATGCCCAACCTAAATCGCGTGAATTTTCTATTGCAATATCTGTTGACGTACTTGTTGAAAAACTTTCAGGCTTAAGTATTACGCCTAAAAGCATAATGGCAATGATAGGACCAACCGAACAAAGCGCAGTTAAACCGAACCCGTCGTTTTCAGCATCCTTATCCCCACTAATACTAGCAACACCCGTACCTATTGCAATTATAAAAGGCACGCTCATTGGCCCTGTTGTAACCCCACCAGAGTCAAATGCTAGTGGAATAAATATATCAGGGACAAATATTGCCAACACAAATACTATTGTATAGAAGATAATAAGTAAAATTGAAAGTTTAATCTTTAAGATAATTCTTAAAAAGGCAATAACTAAAAACACGCCCACGCCAACGCCTATTGTTAAAATAAGCGTCCACTTATCAATAGATGATGAAAGTTGTGTGGCTAAAACTGAAAGGTCTGGTTCAGAAATGGTTATTAATACCCCAACAATAAAGCAAATAGGTATGATAAACCAAATCTTTTTAGTTTTAACAATGCTAGTTCCAACGTATTCGCCCATAGGTGTCATTGCGGTATCAGCACCTAAAGTAAATAGCCCCATACCCACAACTACGAACAAAACGCCGACTATGAAAGATAAAAAAGTTCCGCTATTTATAGGAACGATTGTTAAGCAGAGAATTAAAACTATAATTGCGATAGGCAAAACTGATGAAAAGGCTTCTTTTACCTTTTCACCTATAATAGTTCTATCTTCTCTAATAAAATTCTTACCTTTAGCCACTTTAGTTTCTCCTATTAAGTCAAGTTTATTATAACATAGTTTTATTCGTTTGTAAATTGTATTATTAATTTATTATTGCAAATAGATAACCTAATAAAAAAATTATTCTTTTTTATTGCATTTTAAACTTGACTTTTGTTTTTAGCAAGTGTTATAATCCTATTAGTAGATGCATAACTGACGGGAAATGCGGGGTTCACCGCAAGGGAATGCATTTATATATTAGCCGACCGTCTGGGCAGTTCAATTTATCAAAATTGAATTGCCCTTTTGTGTTTTTTTAGGGTAGTTCAATTAAAGGAAGTGGCATATGAATCATATTAACTGGAAAGGTTTTCAAAGCGGTGTTTGGCAAGATGAAATTAACGTGCGTGATTTTATTTTAACTAACTATACTAAATATTTAGGCGACGCTGATTTCTTATCTAAACCAACCACCCGCACAAAAAACTTAATGGCTAAATTAAACGCACTTTTTAAGGAAGAACGCAAAAAAGGTGGGGTTTTAGACGTTAATACTGAAACGGTTTCTTCTCTAACCTATTACCCACCTGCTTACCTTGATAAAGAAAATGAAATTATCGTTGGGCTTCAAACTGATGCGCCACTTAAGCGTGGGGTTAACCCTTTTGGTGGTATGCGTATGGTAAAGCAAGCATTAGAAGCATACGGCTATTCTTTAAGCGAAAAGGTTAAACAAGAATTTAAATACCGCACTACTCATAACGACGGGGTTTTCCGTGCTTATACTGATGAAATGCGCCTTGCTAGAAAGTGCCACGTTATTACGGGGCTTCCTGATGCTTACGGCCGTGGTAGAATTATAGGCGATTATCGTAGAGTTGCTCTTTACGGCGTTGATAAACTTATTTTAGAAAAACAAAAAGATAAATCTAACCTTGCTAAAGGTGATTTTAATACTGATACAATTAGGCTTGATGAAGAATTATTCCAACAAATAACCTTCCTTAACTACTTAAAGCAAATGGCGCTATCTTACGGGTACGATATTAGTGAGCCTGCATCTAACGCAAAAGAAGCCGTGCAATGGACGTATTTTGCTTACCTTGGTGCTATAAAGGAACAAAACGGCGCTGCTATGAGTTTGGGTAGGGTTAGCACTTTCTTTGATATTTACTTTGAAAGGGATATGAAAAAGGGAATTTTAACCGAAGAACAAGCCCAAGAAATTATTGACGACTTTGTTATGAAACTCCGTATGGCACGCCATTTAAGAACGCCTGAATATAACGAACTTTTCGGTGGCGACCCTATGTGGATTACCGAAGCACTTGGCGGTATGACTGAAAACGGAAATACTTTGGTTACTAAATCAACTTTCCGTATGCTTAACACTCTATATACCCTTTGCCCATCGCCAGAACCTAACTTAACCGTTCTTTGGTCAAAAGATTTGCCTGACGGGTTTAAGAAGTTCTGCGCTAAAGTTTCTAGCGAAACAGATTCTATACAATATGAGAACGACGATTTAATGCGCCCTATTTATGGTGATGATTACGCTATTGCTTGCTGTGTTTCTGCAATGAAAGTTGGCAAGCAAATGCAATTCTTTGGGGCAAGGTGCAATTTAGCAAAATTGCTTCTCATTGCTATCAACGGTGGCTATGATGCCGAATCTAATATTCATATCGGCCCACAAATGAAAGTTTTACGTGGCGATAAACTTTGCTTTGAAGAAGTTTATAACAGATATTTAATATATATTTCTTGGCTTTGCAAACTTTACGTAAACACTATGAACGTTATTCACTATATGCACGATAAATACGCTTATGAAAAAACGCAAATGGCACTGCACGATACTTTTGTTCATAGGTTTATGGCGTTTGGCGTTGCTGGGCTTTCTGTTGTGGCTGACTCTTTAAGTGCTATTAAACACGCTTGTGTTTCACCTATTAAAAACGAAGATGGGTTTGTGGTTGATTTTGATACCAAAGGCGACTTCCCTAAATTCGGTAATGACGACGATAGAGTTGACCTTTTAGCAAAGGATATAACCCACCAAGTTATAACCGAATTAAGAAAAACACCAACCTACCGCAATGCAGAACACACGCTTTCAGTTTTAACAATAACAAGCAACGTTATGTATGGTAAAAATACAGGCGCT
>JAZRDW010000117.1:0-4095 GCA_045660505.1 Christensenellaceae bacterium
TTATAAAAAAATAAAAAAATTTTTAAAAACATATATACAAAATTAAAAAGTTGTAGTATAATAATTATAACAAGTTAAAAACGGCACAAGTTGAAAGTTAACTTTTAATTTTGGTAGTTATGGCTTTAATGCCAACTATAATATATTGTATTTAAAGGAGATGTGGTTATGTCTACTTGGTTCGCAAAACAAAGTAAATTAGTTAAAATTATTCTTTTGTTAATACCTGTTGTTAACTGGATAGTTGAAATTGGCGTTCGTTGGTCAACTTATAGCAAGAAAGGTGGGTTATTAAGGCTTATTATTTGTATCCTTGTAACCATTCCATCAGGTATTGCATTTGGTTGGTTAGACCTTGTTTGGGTATTATTATTTGACCAATTCTTCTTGCAGTAATTTAGGCGATAATTAAAAACCTAGAAAAAGCAAGATTTTAACTAGCAATTATTAAAAAACAATAAAATTTTGGGCTTTTCTCTTTAAAATGGGGGAAAGCCCTAATTTTTTTCAAACCACAATATCTTGTGTTTTGATTTAAAAAAAATTACAAAATATTGTGAAAATTTTTTGAAAAAGTGTTGACAAAGTATTTTTCTATATGGTATATTAGATACGCTCACTCAAAAAGATAAACTATGGAGGAAATATTATGTTTCAAGTAAGGAAAAGAGACGGAAAGTTGGTTGATTTTGATATGTCAAAAATCACTACCGCACTTTCTAAAGCGTTTAACGCAAAAGCCATAAATTACACGGCTGATATTTTAAATATGTTAACACTTAGGGTTTCAGCAGATTTCTCTAAGAAAATTATTGATAACGTTGTAAACGTAGAAGATATTCAAGATAGTGTTGAAGTTGTTTTAATTCAAACTGGCTACGTAGAAGTTGCAAAAAGTTATATTTTATACCGTAAACAACGCGAAAAAGTTCGTAATATTAAGTCTACTATCGTTGACTACAAAAAGGTTGTTGACGATTACTTAAAGGTTGCTGACTGGCGTGTTAAAGAAAACTCAACTGTAACCTATTCTGTTGGTGGTCTTATTCTTTCTAACAGCGGTGCAGTTACTGCAAACTACTGGTTAAGCGAAGTTTATGATGATGAAATAGGTGATGCACATAGAAACGCAGATATTCATATTCACGACCTTTCTATGCTTACTGGTTACTGCGCAGGTTGGTCACTTCGCCAACTTATTAAAGAAGGTTTAGGTGGCGTTCCTGGTAAAATCACTTCTTCACCAGCATCACACTTATCAACACTTTGCAACCAAATGGTTAACTTCTTAGGTATTATGCAAAACGAATGGGCTGGCGCACAAGCGTTCTCATCTTTTGATACGTATTTAGCACCTTTCGTTAAGGTTGACGGGCTTACTTACAAAGAAGTTAAACAATGCATTCAATCTTTCATTTACGGCGTAAATACCCCAAGCAGATGGGGTACTCAATCTCCATTTACTAACATTACTCTTGACTGGGTAGTTCCAAACGACTTGGCTGAAATGAACGCTTTAGTTGGCGGAAAGGAAATGGACTTCAAGTATAAAGATTGCGTTGAAGAAATGCGCATGATTAATAAGGCGTTCATTGAGATTATGATTGAAGGTGACGCTAACGGCAGGGGCTTCCAATACCCAATCCCAACATATTCAATCACTTCTAATTTTGACTGGTCTGAAACAGAAAACAATAAACTCTTATTTGAAATGACTGCTAAATACGGCACACCATACTTCTCTAACTATATCAATAGTGATATGGAACCAAGTGACGTTCGTTCTATCTGCTGTCGTTTACGCTTAGACTTAAGGGACCTCCGTAAAAAATCCGGCGGTTTCTTTGGTAGTGGTGAAAGCACGGGTTCTATCGGCGTGGTTACTATTAACATGCCAAGAATTGCATACTTATCTAACACAGAAGAAGAATTCTATGAAAGATTAAAGAAGATGATGGATATTTCTGCCCGTTCACTTAAGGTTAAGAGAGATACCGTAACAAAACTTCTAGAAGCAGGCTTATATCCATATACAAAGAGATATTTAGGCACTTTCAACAACCACTTCTCAACAATCGGTTTAGTTGGTATGAACGAAGCGTGCTTGAACGCTAAGTGGATTAAAGAAGACTTAACTAACGATAAGGCACAAAACTTCACTAAAGACGTTCTTAACTTTATGAGAAATAAACTTTCTGACTATCAAGAACTTTACGGTGACCTTTACAACTTAGAAGCAACCCCAGCAGAATCAACTTCATTCCGTTTGGCTAAGCACGATAAGAAGAGATACCCTGATATCATTACTGCGTCTGATAACGACCAAACACCATACTATACAAACTCTTCACACTTACCTGTAGGCTACACGGAAGATATCTTTACAGCACTTGATATCCAAGATGATTTACAAACCCTTTACACTTCTGGTACTGTATTCCACGCATTCTTAGGTCAAAAATTACCTGACTGGAAGGCTCCTGCAAATCTTGTTAGAAAGATTGCTCAAAATTACAAATTACCTTACTATACAATGAGCCCAACATATTCAGTTTGCGCTGACCACGGCTACATTTCAGGCGAAGTTTATGAATGCCCAATATGTGGAAAAACTACTGAAGTTTACAGCAGAATTACAGGTTATTATCGCCCTGTTCAAAACTGGAACGACGGTAAGAGAAAGGAATTTAACGATAGAAAGGTTTACGATATAGATAATTCTAAGTTTACTCAAAAAGAACAAGTTTGCGCTTGTGAACAAAAGAAAGTAGAAACAGTTGAAATTGACGGACCTATTCTTTTCACAAGGAACGGTTGCCCAAACTGCAAAACAGCAAAAATGCTTTTAGATAAAAAAGGCTTTAAGTATTCAGTTGTAAACGCAGAAGAAAATAAGGATTTAACCCTTAAACTTGGCGTTAAGAAAGCACCAACACTTTTAGTTCCAAACGGCAACGGATACGACGCTTTTGACAACGCAAGTGAAATTAGAAAATATATTGAGAGTAATAATTAATTATGTATGACTTAATAGTTATAGGCGGTGGCGCAGCAGGTATGACTTCTGCGCTTTACGCTTTAAGAAATAGTAAAACTGTTTTAGTGTTAGAAAGTGAAAGTTTAGGTGGGCAAATTGCAAACTCACCAAGGCTTGAAAACTATCCATCAATTAAAGAAATTAGTGGTGAACAATTTGCAGATAATCTTTTTGAACAAATTACTGCGCACGGCGCTGATTTGGAAATTGAAAAGGTTGTTAAAATTGAAAAATTAGGCGAAGGCAACTTTAAGGTTGAAACCGAATTTAACGAATATTTTTCAAAGAGTGTTATAATTGCATCAGGCGTTAAGCATAAACACTTACGCACTAAATCTGATAGGGAAGACTTGGTTGGTAAAGGCGTTTACTATTGCGCTATTTGTGACGGGGCTTTCTATAAAGGGCAAGAAGTTGCAGTTATAGGTGATGCCAACACGGCTTTGCAATATAGTTTATTGCTTTCAAGTTATTGCAAAAAGGTTTATATTTACACCTTGTTTGATAAATTCTTTGGCGATAGGGCACACATTAAAGCCCTTATGTCAAAAGATAACATTGAGTGGCGACCAAACACAAGCGTTACAGATTTTATAGGGGAAGACCACTTGACTGCTATTGAATATAAAGACGGCGATGGAAATATCAAAACACACGAATTACCTGCTGTTTTCGTAGCGATAGGTCAAGTTCCAGACAACAAGGCTTTTGAAAATTTAGTTGATATTGATAGTTTAGGCTATATCATTTCTGATGAAAATTGTAAGACTAAAACTGAAGGTTTATTTGTTGCGGGGGATTGCAGAACGAAGAACGTTCGCCAAGTAGCAACGGCTATTAGCGACGGCGCAGTTGCAGGAACAAACGCAAGTTTATATATTGAAAGTTTAGATTAATAGTTAAATTAAGGATTTGTCAAAAGCAAATCCTTTTTTTATTAGTAAATTATAAGTAAAATTAAGTAAATACATTGACAATAATTTTTAATAGTGATATACTTTTATTGATTTAAATTTATTTATAAATTTTTTTGGTGATAGATATGCAAAAAGATACTT
>JAZRDW010000118.1:0-1566 GCA_045660505.1 Christensenellaceae bacterium
TATTTTATCCCCAAATTTTTACGAATACTATTATATATCTTTTTTGTCAAATAATCAAACATTTTTCAAATCTAATCGCAAAATACTTTATAAAAATATAACAAAGTTGTATAATAATTGTGTTATATCAATTTAGGTAGGTTTACTATGCAAGACGCTAGAATAAATTTATTAGCAAAAAATTTAATCAACTATTCTTGCTCTCTAAAAAAGGGCGAAAAGATTTTAATTGAAGCAAAGGGCATTGACTATATGCTTGTTAACGCGCTTATTAAGGAAGTTTATAAAGTGGGGGCTTATCCTTTCGTTGAACTCTATGATAACCGTGTCACCCGTGAACTTCTTTTAGGGAACTCTAAAGAACTTGCTACTCTTAAGGCTGAGTTTGATGCTTTCAAAATGAACCAAATGGATGCTTATATAGGTATCCGTGGTGGGGAAAACTGCAATGAATTATCTGATATTCCTTTAGAAAATGCACAAATTGAAAGCGAATATTATTCACACCCCGTTCACCACGAAATTCGTGTTAAAAAAACAAAGTGGGTTGTTTTAAGATATCCTAACCAAGCAATGGCGCAGCAAGCAAATATGAGTACGGATGCCTTTGAAGATTTTTACTTTAAGGTTTGCAACCTTGATTATTCTAAAATGGATAGGGCAATGGACGCCTTGGCAAAAAGACTTGATAATGCAGATAAAGTTCATATAATCGCACCGGGAACAGACCTTACTTTTTCTATTAAAGGTATAGGCAGTAAAAAATGTTCTGGGGAAAGGAATATCCCAGACGGCGAAATTTACACTGCACCTGTTAAAAATAGCGTTAACGGAACTATTACCTATAACGCGCCTAGCGTGGAAAACGGCTTTAAGTTTGAAAACGTTAGTTTAACCTTTAAGGACGGAAAGATTATCTCTGCTACTGCAAACGATAATCAAAAAGTAAACGCCATTTTTGATACTGATGAAGGGGCAAGGTTCGTTGGGGAATTTGCTTTCGGTGTTAACCCTTATATAGTTAAGCCTATGGGGGATATTTTGTTTGATGAAAAAATTTCAGGTTCTATTCACTTTACCCCAGGTTGCTGTTATGATGATTGTTATAACGGGAATATTTCTGCAATTCACTGGGATTTAGTTCAAATTCAAACTAAAGAATTCGGTGGTGGGGAAATTTACCTTGACGGCGAACTTATTAGAAAGGACGGGTTGTTCGTTACCGAAGACTTAAAGTGCTTAAACCCTGAAAACTTAAAATAATAGATAAGTATTATATCCTTTTTGTGTGTTTAACTTAAAAAAATAAAAAGTGCATACAAAATGAACAATATTTAAAATAATATCAAAATTATAGCCTTAAAATGTTTGACTTAAAGTCTTTTTGGGGATATAATGTATAAGACGAAATTTGAAATAAATTTTAAAAAAAATTAAAGAAATATATTATTTTGGAGGACATAAATATGTCAAAAGTAACTAAAGTTGCAATTAATGGTTTCGGCCGTATCGGTCGTCTCGCTTTCAGGCAAATGTTTGGTGCTGAAGGTTATGAAGTTGTTGCTA
>JAZRDW010000119.1:0-1415 GCA_045660505.1 Christensenellaceae bacterium
AAGGGAACTTATCGTTAGTGGGTTTAGAATGATTGCCGCATCAAAAAATATAGTAATTGCAGCAGATATGAGTGGTAAAATTAAAACTTTTTTAACTGACGTTGCAGTTGTGGTTTTATTAGTTGGCGCAGAATTTATGCCAACACCTTATTCGGTTATAAATATCATAGGGCTTGTTTTATTAGGAATATCAACAATTCTAACCATAATTTCGGGTATAGAATGTTTTACCAAAAACAAGGGTGTGTTAAAGGATAACAAATGAAAACTGCTTTAATGTTTTTCAAAGCGCCGGATAGGGAATATAACGGCGAATATTATTCAAGGGTTATTGATTGTTTTAGAAGTGGTGGAATAGACCTTTCAACTATAGTAACCATAAGTTTAAACGACGATATAATGTTTAAGCATTCCTTTGAAAACTTTAAGAATACCGTTGATAATTTAATAATTATCGTTAGTGAAGATTTAGGGTTTAACTTAAAAGAAATTATTGCAGAAAAACTTGAAACTGCTTTAATTGAAAATGAAAATGCTAAAATTTTCCTAGATGCAGTTTGCACTACTGATGGACTTGAATATTCTAAAGATTTTGCTTTAATGCCTTTAGAAGCCACGGTTATTCCTAATATTAAAGGTGCATTTCAAGGCTTTATTATTGATGAAAGGGAATTTACTGCCGTTTGCTTGCCAGAAGATTTTACACAATTAAAACCTATGTGTGATAAATACGTTTTACCATACTTAGAAAAAAAGTTCGGCATAGAAAACAAGCGTTTAACCCTTAAATATTTTGGCGACTTAGAAAAGTTGGATGACGTTTTAACGGGTGCTGAAAATATTTATAGTGGGCTTAAATGCAATATTTACCAAAAATATGGTGACGTTAGTATTGACCTACTTTTCCCTAATGCTGATGAAAATATTCGTTCTGAAGTGGTTAGATACATAGTGGGCAACCTAAAAGATAATATTTACGCTGAGTTTGATTCTACGCTTGGCGAAAGGTTATTTGATTTATTAAAACTTAAAAATATAAAAATTTCGGTTGCAGAATCTTTTACGGGTGGGCGTATCGTAAGCGAATTAATTAAAAATTCAGGCGCATCTAGTTTTGTTGAAGAAGGCGCTGTAACCTATTCAAACCAAAGCAAAATAACTAGGTTAGGTATTAAACCAACCGATTTAGAAAAGAGTGGCGCTGTTAGTTCGGTGGTTGCTTACCAAATGGCTTTGGGTTTACTAAAAAGCGGTAGGTGTGATATGGCAATTTCCACAACGGGCATTGCCGGGCCAAAAAGCGATAATACTGAAAAACCCGTTGGCTTATGTTATATCGGTGTCGGTATGCTTGACGGTGTGCATACTTACAAACTAAATTTAACGGGTAGTAGAGAAGAAATTACTGAAACAGC
>JAZRDW010000120.1:0-3328 GCA_045660505.1 Christensenellaceae bacterium
GAAGTTTGTGCGAATGGAAAAAAGTAAATATACTAGAGGCTGAAGTGTGTATTGACCACGTGCATATGCTCGTGGAAATACCACCCAAAATAAGCGTGTCGGGGTTTATGGGGTATTTAAAAGGAAAAAGTACCGTTTTAATATATCAAAGATATACAAACTTGATGTTAAAATACCGACACAGAGAATTTTGGTGTACATGATATTACGTAGATACAGTAGGAAAGAACACAAAGAAGATAAAAGAATATATCGCAAATCAATTAAGCGAAGATAAGAAAATGGAACAACTAATAATACAAGAAGTGATAGATCCATTTAAGAAAAAGTAAGCGATTTGCGATACGCACAAGTAGACTACGTGCTTTACACGTCGCTAGAACAAGGGGTTTTACCCCTAAATGAAAAACCACGGGGTTTACCCGTGGATTTTTATTAATGCTTTTAGGTAAAGTTTGCTTTGTTAATATTAGTGTGGTGGCATTATAAATTCTTCATACGCTTTAGATTGAATTTCGCCATTTTCTTTTAGGTTGCCACCTTTAACGCTAATAGTGCCTGCGTTGCCATATTCAATAGCAAACGGTTGTTGGTTGTTGTTTGTTGTAACGTTTTCAAAAGTAATATTCTTAAAGTTTGCCGCTCTAAGGAAAGGAACTGTTGGGTCTATAAAGTTAATATCACAATTCTTAACCGTCAATTCAAACGGTTGGTTAGGGTCGGCTATTGCCCTAATAGAATCGTTAACACCTGTTATTGAAACGTTATCAAAGGTAATTTCGCCCATAGGTGAACCTTTTTGCCACTTAACAGAATCATGGAAAGTATAAGAGAAGAACTTGTGGCAGTTAGTTACCTTACAATTTCTAACTAATATATTACTTGGTAAAAATCTTGTTTTATACCTTAAATCTGCATAGTAAACGTAGAAAATACGCATACATTCTCTTCTAAACTTAAAGTCTTTTGGTTCAATATTAACGCCTTTTTCCAACTCTTCTTTAGTCATATCGTATCTTTGAACGTAACTACCAGGGCCAGGCACTTCGCAATTTTCAATTAAAACGTTTTTGCCACCAAAACGGATAACGTTGCAAGAAGTGTTCATAACGCAATTCCTAATTGTCACGTTTAGGTTATCATATCCGGCAATACAATCGTCCCCTGTAAAAATACGGCAGTTTTGAACAACAACGTTATCTGAACGGAAAAAATCTAAACCGTCATGCCCACCAAGAATAGTAAGCCCATCAACTAAAACGTTTTTATTCATTTGCGTACAATGGCACCAGTTGCCACTATCTTTTGCAGTATACCCTTTAAACACAAGGTTTTCACTTTGTAAAGCACTAATTAAGTGTTGACCACGGAAGTTTTGTTCGCCTTCTGGGTTATAAGAGTTTTGCCCATCAATTAAAGAGTTTTCATCACCTAAAATCGTAACGTTTTTAGATTGATATATGCAAATTAAAGCCCTATTCCAGTTTCTATAATATTCCCTCCTTGGGTGGAAACATTCACTTAAAAACTCATCTGGGTCAATATCCGTATAAACGGTGTAGTCGGGTAGATTACGGCTAGCAGTAAGTTTAGCCCCGCTTAATAGGTGAAAGGTTGTGTTAGACTTAACTTGAATTGAACCTATTAGGTATTCGCCACTAGGTACAACAACTTCGCCACCACCATTATTAAAGCAATAATCAAGCGCATCTTGAAAGCATTTTGTTTGGACTTCTTTTGAATTTGGTTTTGCGCCAAAATCTAAAACTGAAATTACCATTTTTATTCTCCTATATACGCGTTAAAGATATTCAAGCGTAAGCAATTTACACTAAAAAATATTTAACTTTTTTTATTTTAAATAATTTTAACATAATATTTAATAAAACGCAAGCCTTTTACAAAAAAAACGCACCCTTAAATATATTATATTATTTAATTAATTAAAACCAATACCATAACGTTTACAAAGCATTACAAATTCAATACATAGACTAATTTAAAATTAAAGATTATAAATATTTTAGTAATCAAAATACCTAAACAAATATAAATAAATCGTTGATTGTTATTTTGAGTTATTGTATAATTAATTAAACAAGATGCGTTAAGGAATTTTTAGTTATGGATTATTTAATTTTAGATTTTGGCGCTAAATCTGGTGGGGACTTTTTGTGTACTTCAGCGATACAAAAAACTATTGATACTTGCTCAGAAAACGGCGGTGGTAGGGTAGTTGTTCCATCTGGTAAATATTTAAATGGAACAATTCTTCTTAAAAGCAACGTTTAACTTCATTTAGAAGTGGGCGCACATCTTTTGGCAAGCCCAAATTTAGCAGATTACAATCAAGATTTTGTGTATCCGTTTAACCATAAATCTATTCACGAAGGTTGGAACGAAAAGCATTTAATTATCGCTTATAACCTTGAAAATATTGCTATCACAGGGTTTGGCACTATTGATGGCAATGCAGACGTTTTTTATGCTAATAAATGCAAAAATAACTCTTTAACAAAACACGTTTGGCGTTATGGCTTAGCAGGGGCAAAAGACACCGTTGCTTTGCGCCCAGGTCAATTAATTTGTATTATACAATGTAAAAATATCAATATTTCAGGCGTTACTATGACGGGGGCTACTTGTTGGACTTGTTATTTGCACGGCTGTGATTTTGTGCAAATTAAAGGCATTAAAATTAAAAACAAAAATTACCACTTAAATACTGATGGTATTGACATTGACGTTTGTAGGTACGTAACCGTTTCAGATTGCGTCATTTTAACGGGTGATGATAGTATTGCTATCCGTGGTTGTGGTAAGGCTATAGGGGACGAAACCCATGCTTGTGAATATATAACAATTTCTAACTGCGTATTATCTTCATCATCATCTGTGTTTAGAATAGGCGTTGGCACTTCACCTAACGCTGTTAGTGATATTTTACTAGAAAATATTGTGCAAGAAACTATCCCTGACCATAGAAAAGATGGTTTAGATGCTAACGAATGGGATACTGAAGGGCGTACCCCTGCGTTCACTTGCTTAAAGGGTGTTAACGGCTTAACTATTAAAAATTGCAAATTCAACATTAGTAAGGAAATTTTATCTACTTTTGAAAGAACTATTGATATTGAAAATTGCGCAAATTCTAATATTGAAGATTGCGTTTTTATTAAAGATTAATCTTAAATTTATTTTCTAAACAGACTCACAATTTAAGGATATAAAAAGAATAAACTTCACAATTGATATGTGCTAAAAAATTATGATAAAAAAATAAGAAAATTTTTAAAAACATATATACAAAATTAAAAAATTGATATGT
>JAZRDW010000121.1:0-2063 GCA_045660505.1 Christensenellaceae bacterium
TGGCTCACAGAACGACATGGCTACGATCCGACTTATATCAGTAATAATAGCAACTTTTGTTTCTCTTTTCGCAGTTGGTTGCACGGGTTGTGCAGGTTGCGCTGGGGATACAAGCATTATGTTTAACAATAACTTTTTAAGTGGTGGCTCTGCAACTGATGCACAAGTTGGTTATAAAGAAGTGCTTACCTATGACGTTGCTTTTAAGGAAAGTTATTCTGGTATTCAAAAAAACCTTAACACTAATGAATATTTTAATTACAACTTTTCTAACGGAAGTTATAAAATGACGTTTTCTTCACTTGCTACCTTGCCTGATGGCGTTGACGTGCAATTTAATTTGGGCGAAGGTTCTTCTAACTACTACTATCTTAAAACTGAATTTAATATTGATGCTTGGTATAAAGTTCCTGGCGAATATGCTGATGGTGGTATAGACTTAAACGGCGGTAAACTTTATAAAGATTCAATTGTTAGTGAAGTTTATTTCTTAACTTCAGGCAATTCTTTTGCACCTATTAAAGCAACCACTATGCAAAAACAATCTTCCCTTTATATCAGTTCTACGCCAAGCGTAAATTACCAAACTTGTCAATTCACAACCGTTTACAAGGCTGGCACTTATACAACAACAACCACTTATAATAACGCAACTAACCAAACAACAAGCAACTATTCAGTTAAATCTGCTATTGATAACACACAACTTCTTTTCGCTTTAAGAAATATTAGCGTTGATTTAGACGGAACTTTTATTTTACCAACAGTTTCCCCTGCTTATTCAAGCCCACAAGAATTAGCAGTTAAAAATAAGTCTGAAGAAACACTTTCTAAGTCTATCTTAGGTTTAGGCGATAATTTAGAAATCCCTGTTAGCAATTATATGATTTATCGCAATGCTGATAAAAATACAGGTTGCCCACAATACGCAAAAGTTCAAAAGTCAAGCCCAAACACAAAATCACTTTTAATTGAATATACGGCATCACTAATGCCTTGCGATACACCGTTTGCTTTTATGGGCGCATTAGTTTATACCCTATCAAGTGTTAGTTATAATTAATTAAAAAATTAAATATTAAAAGCCCTTTGCTATATGCAAAGGGCTTTATAATTATTTTTCTGCCCATGTAAAAGACGGTATATCTTTTCTTAGTTCATCACGAATAATTTGTTGCATTTTAATAGCACGCTCATATTGTTTTTTATACATAAAATCCCCATCTACAATTCTTGGATAATACAACACTTCTGCTTGCTGATAATATTTCAATGCAAGTGGCAAATCTCTATCAGTTCCTGCACCATTAAAATAGCAGTCTGCAAGCCTAATATAAATATCGGCTCCAAATTCTTTCTCTTGGAACTCATCCAGCATTTCTTTACAATGGTTAAATATATAATATGCTTCTCTTTCATCTTTTTCAACATATAAACCATTTTTATACATATCGCCCAACTTATACAATGAAATAATATGACTATCAAGTGCACCTTTTACGAAATAGTGGTATGCCTTTTTATAATCTGGCTCACCTAAACGACCATAGTAATAGCAATATCCTAAATTTTCTATTGCTTGACGATTACCTAATTTTGCCGACATCTCATAATAATATACTGCCTTTTTGTAATCTTTTTCTCCTGTTAACCTACCCGTATAATATAATGCCCCTAAATCACACATTGCATTATCGTTTTCTTCTTTAATTTCTTCTAGCAAAAATTCTTCTACTAATTTAGCAATATTTTTTTCTAAAGGATATTTCTTATCTCTTTCAATAATATCTGTAAAAAACTCATATATATCCATATACCAACAATCAATGAAGTTTTCTAAAACCGTAACCGTTTCAGGGTATTTTTCTTTGTTGACAACATCTAGCAACTCATTTACTTTTTGTCCTAATAATTCAATATTCATAAATATTCTCCTTTCCCTTGTATAAAATCTTTCTAAATTTAATTTTATTATATCATATAAATATGCCAACTTTAGTCATATTTAAAATTTTTTCTAAAAATGTTAAAGGCTTAGCGAATTGCTAAGCCTTTTATTTTGT
>JAZRDW010000122.1:0-5257 GCA_045660505.1 Christensenellaceae bacterium
ATTTCAAGCAAACTTTCTTCTATGTTTGAGTTGTTTAGCAACGTTGCTAAACAAAATTTTGAAGGCAAAGTGACTATTATTAACTCTTACTCACTTTCATCAGCAATGCTTGCAGAAGTATTCCTTGCTTATGACCAAGCACAAAAGGGTACACCTGTTGAAGAAATTGTTAAAATGGTTGAAGAATATAAACTTAAACAAAATTCAATTTTCTTTATTCCTGAAAATCTTACGGCATTAAAAAATGGTGGTAGAATTTCTCCTGCAATTGCATTAATCGGTAATTCTATAGGTATTAAACCAGTTATTGTTTTAGAAGATGGTGAACTTAAAAAATCTGATATGATTAGAAACGTTAAACGCACTATGACTGATAGGATTTCAGCAAGTTTAGAAAAGTTTAGCGCAGATAATTATGATTATACCATTGTTTCTTTTTATCCAGAAGAAAAAGTTTTTGAATATATTAAAAACTTTGCTTGTGAAAATATTGCTGAAGAAAAAATCATTTATGGTTCTATACCTATTAACGTTTGCGCACACTGTGGCCCAGGCACTATCGGTGTTATTATTACGCCACATTTTAACGGCAAATCAATTTTAGATTTTGTTAAATAATTAAATAAAAGTTGAAAAAGCAAATCTTTAACAATTATTGAAATTGTTAAAGATTTGTTGTATAATGGAACAAAAAAACATAAGGATATACAAATGAGCGTTTTAATTAAAGAAGTTCAAACTAAAAAAGACTTAAAGAATTGGGTAGATTTTCCTACAAAACTATATAAAAATGTTCCTGCATACGTTCCTTTTTTAAGGGCTGATGAATTAAACACCTTTAATCAAAAGGAAAATATGGCTTATGAATTTTGCGAAACTAGGTTATTTTTAGCATATAAAGATGGCAAAATAGTTGGTAGAATAGGTGGCTTAATTAACCATGCTGCTAATCAAAAATGGGGGACAAACAATATCCGTTTCACCAGATTTGACTTTATTGATGATTATGATGTTTCTAAAGCCCTTTTTGACAAGGTTGTTGAATGGGGTAAAGAAAGGGGTTATAACAAAGTTATAGGGCCTATCGGGTTTACTGATATGGACCACGAAGGTATGCTTATTGATGGCTTTGATGAACTTAATATGTCAATTACTTTCTATAACCACCCTTATTACATAGACCATATGGAAAAACTTGGTGCAGAAAAGGAAGTTGACTGGGTTGAATATTTAATTTCTGTACCAACTGAATATAGTGAAAGGCACGCCAAAATTAGCAAGTTTTTACAAGAAAAACACGGCTATAAACTTGTAAAATATAAAAAAGTTAAAGACTTAGAAAAAGATGCGTTTGAAGCCTTTAAGGTTATTGACGAGGCTTTTTCTAGGTTATATGGAACAGTTCCACTAACAGATAAAGTTATTACTAAAACAATTAAAGATAATATCCCATTAATGAACTTAAAATATATTTGTTCTATTAAGGATAAAAATGATGACTTGATTGCTTTTGCAGTTTTAGTTCCATCTATTGCTAAAGCATTAAAAAAATCAAACGGCCGCATTTCACTAGGTTTAATTAAGGCATTATGGGGCAAAAATGATAGGGCAGATATGTATTTTATCGCCGTTAAGCCTGAATATCAAAACAAGGGCGTTCCTGCAATTATCGTTGACGGAATGATGAGTACCCTTATTAAAAACGGCATTAAATACTGTGAAACAGGCCCTGAACTAGAATTAAACAACCAAGTTCAAAGTTTATGGAAACACTTTAACGTGCGTCAACATAAACGCCGTCGTTGTTGGAAGGTTGAAATTTAATAGGTAAAAATATGCAAGATAAAAAATCAAATGAGTTTTTTCGCGTAATAAAATTCACATTAATTTCTATAAGCGCTGGTCTTATCCAGGTTGGCTCTTATGCATTACTTAGATTATTGATTTCCCAATTTGCTGAAGGCAGTTGGCAAGACTACGTTTTTGCTTATACGCCAAGTTTACTTCTTTCTGTAATTTGGAATTTTACTATTAACAGAAAGTATACGTTTAAGTCTGCAAGCAACGTTAAAATTGCTATGCTTTTAGTGTTAGCATTTTACGCTGTGTTTGCGCCTGTTTCAATAATCTTCGGTGGCATTGCCGTAGACAATGGGGCGCACCCAGACTTAGTGTTTGTTATAACAATGCTATTAAACTTCGTTTTAGAATTTTTATATACTAGATATGTAGTTTACAAAGATTCTTGCGATACCTTAGAACAAAAAGAAAAAGATACTGCAGATACTGAAAGTATAGATGAATAGTCGTAAAAATGGCTTTTATACTATACTGAAAAAAATAACAAAAATATTTTATAATAACTGGCAATTTCAAGGGCTTTCTAATATTCCTAGAGAGCCTTCAGTTATTGTTGGCAATCATTCACAAATATATGGGCCTATCGTGGCAGAATTGCTGTTTCCTTACCCAAAATGTACTTGGTGTACTGCTGAAGTTATGTCCACAAAAGAATTCCCAGATTACGCTATGCGTGATTTTTTTATATATAAAAATAATAAATTTAGGTGGTTTTATAGGCTTGTTTCTAAAATAATAGCAAAACCACTTTCTTATATCTTTAATAATGCAGACGCTTTACCCGTTTATAAAGATAGCAGAATTATTTTCACTTTTAAGAAGTCTATTTCTCAATTAGAACAAAACAAGCATCTTATCATTTTTCCTGAAAAACACAGTAAGTATAATCAAATAATAAACGATTTTCATACTAATTTTATTGATTTAGCAAGGCTATACTACAAAAAAACTAAAAAGAATTTATCGTTTGTTCCTATGTATATTGCACCAAAACTTAAAAAGGTTGTTTTTGGCGAAAAAATTCAATTTAACCCAGATGTTGAATTTAATATTCATAAGCAACAAATTAATGATTATATTAAAAACACTATAACTTCTTTGGCAAAAGAATTGCCTGTTCATACTGTTATTCCTTACTTAAACGTTTCAAAAAAGGAATACTTAAAATCACACTAATAAAGGACAAAATATGGAAAATAATAAAGTTTTATACGTGGGTGTAAGCCCAAAACCATATACGGGTTGCAATTACTGGTATGTTGATGAAAAGGGTGAAACCCAACCAAAAACTTACGTTTGGGTGAAAATGGGTAGGCACGAAAGGGAGCAAATCGTTTTTGTTGATAGCATTAAATTGTGTGATAAAGAAAACGCCCCTTATCCCATTGATAAAGCACGCAGGGTGTTAAGGCAATGTACGGAAACCGAAACTAACAAAGCAAAACAAACTTGGTTTGATACAATGATTTTATAGTATTTAAAAACTTACTTAGGAGAAATAATGCTTTACGTTTTATTAATATTATTTGTTGTAGTTCCTATAATAACTGCTTTATTAAAATCACCCGAAAATCGTGGGAAAATAGGTGAATCAAAAGTAAAACTAGTTATCGGAAGCACTATAGAAAATAAAAAGTATGTAATTAATAATTTGATAATAAATAATAATGGAAAAACCACGCAAATAGACCATATAGTTATAAATAATCACGGGGTTTTTGTAATAGAAACAAAAAACTATTCTGGTAGAATTTATGGAAGTGAATCTCAGCAAGAGTGGACGCAAGTATTAAACTATGGTAAAGTTAAAAACAAGTTATACAATCCAATTAAACAAAATGCAACACATGCTTATCACGTGCAAAAAATCGTTGGAAACTTACCCGTTTACTCATTAATTGTTTTTGTTAAAAACAATACACATTTTATAGATGCTAATAATGTTATACCTTTATCTGCATTAAGAAGAAGACTAAATTGTGGGGATAATGTATTAAATCAAAGTCAAATGCAAAGTGCATACCACGCATTACTAAATAAAAAAAGCGATATTACTAATCAAGAACATACAAACAATGTTAAGAAACAACTCTATAATTTAGAACATGGGATTTGTCCAAGATGTGGTGGAAAACTTGTTTTAAGAAATGGTAAATATGGTCAGTTTTGGGGCTGTTCAAATTACCCAAAATGCAAATTCAAAAAGAACAATTAATAGTTCTTGAGTAACTTTAGGAGAAATAATGAAATATATTCTTATTACCGGCGCTTATGGTGGAATGGGCGAAAAAGCAGTTGAATTATTAGTAAAAAATGGATATACGGTTTTTGCTTTGGATAGAAATATTAAACAAACAAAAGAAGGTGTAATTCCTATTTTAGTAGATATTACAGACATTACTAGCGTAAAAACTGCTTTTGACAAAATAAAAAGTATAACGGATAATTTGTTTGCAATAATTCATTTTGCAGGCGTTTATATGTTAGATTCACTTGTTGAAATGAGCGAAGATGATTTTGATAAGGCCTTTAAAATTAATCTTTACGGTGCGTTTAATATTAATAAGGTTTTTTTACCTTTACTAAAAGAAAATTCAAGAATAATTTTAACAACAAGTGAATTAGCACCACTTGACCCGTTGCCTTTCACAGGTATTTACGCAATAACAAAATCTGCTTTAGATGGGTATGCTTATTCCTTAAAAATGGAACTTCAACTTCTAGATATTCACGTTTCAGTTATTAGGGCAGGGGCAGTTTCAACGGGCATGCTTGGTGTTTCTACTGATGCCTTAAATGCTTTTTGCGATAAAACTGAGCATTATAAACTTAATGCAGAGCGTTTTAAGAAAATTGTTAAAAGCGTTGAAGCAAAGTGTGTTCCACCTGAAAAAGTCGCCTTAAGAGCCTTAAAAATATTAAAATCTAAAAATCCTAAATTCGTTTACAATCTTAATAGAAATAAACTTTTACTTATGTTAAATTCATTACCACAATCGTTAAGATTTAAAATAATAAAAGGCATCCTAAAATCTAAAAATAAAAACAACTAGATACCAAAAGGATTTTAAGGCTGATTACAAGGGTTTTTCTTGGGAAAAATTAAAAAAAGCCACCTAAAAAATCAAAAAATTTTACGATTAAAAATATTAGAAAAACAAAGATAAATCTTGCCTTTTTTCTTGAAAAACTTAAAAAGACTTGTTCCCAAAATCCCCCTAGGGTTTTGTTCAAACTTAAAAAGCCTTAAAAACTTTAATTTTTTCACTATTTTTTGCCTCATCGTCCCATTGAGTTGGATATTTTTCACCCGAAAATTGTTCTTTTTCGGGTGTTTTTTATTATTTTTAAGGATTATTTATAAAATGAAATTCCTAATTTTACAAACTTTTTCCCA
>JAZRDW010000123.1:0-3823 GCA_045660505.1 Christensenellaceae bacterium
TATTAGATTAAAAAATTAAAGCCCAAGGAAATGTTTAGCATTTCTTTGGGCATATTGTTTTTTTAAGACAATCTATAAGCCGAGTTCTGTCGTGTACGGTCATTTATCTACGAATAATGTTACCATTACCCTCTAGCGATATTTGTAAAAATCATTTCGGCGAAACTCCCTATTGAAATGATTTGTCAATCTTGCGTCAGGTGGGGTTTACATTGACCCCTTGTGTCACCACGCGGGCGGTGTGCTTTTACCACGCCTTTTCACCCTTACCTATTAAAAATAGGCGGTTGTTTTCTGTTGCACTTTCCTTAAAGTCACCTTCACTGGGATTTCTCCAGCACCCTGTTTCTATAACGCTCGGACTTTCCTCATTGACAGGCTTGCCCTGCCCCCGCGACCGTATAACTGTCTTAAAAAAGTAGGTTTAGTATACAATATAAAACTTAAATTGTCAATATTTTTTAACAAAAAGAAAAAACGAAAAACATTTTTTAGATTAATTATACTTATTTATTGCTAAACTTATATTTTTTAACCTTTAATGAATTTCGTTTTTCTTTTTTTGGTTTTTTACTAAAAACCGTTTGTTTAAGGTTTCATTTTTTAAGATTTTTTAGACCAACTTTTATTTATAATTAATTTAACTTTGTGTAAATTAAATTACAAATCGTCAGCATCTTGAACGGGTTTTTCATACGGATTTTCTGTATTTACCCCCGTGTATGAACCTTGCGTATCAAAATTGCTTTTGAAATTAGAATTATAATTATTTACAATTCTTCGCTGTGCCAGATTGACTTTTATTGTTAGTCTTACTTTTCTTTTTATCTCTCATAATTTCCCCCTTGATATTATTGTGGGTAGAATTAAAAATTATATTCACCATTTATAAACTTTTTTATAAAAAAATAAAGTGGCTTTATTTAACCACTTTATTTATTATGTTTTATTTTAATTTTATTATTTAACGCCGATTTTGGTTGATTTTGCTTTGCCAGATAAAATATCGTTAATAGAATATTTTGCAGAAGCAATATAAACGGTTGTGCCTATTTTAACGGCATCTTTAATATATTCTAATTTTGCCCTAGCACCGTTTGCGCCAGCCCTTGATGCGCCGTTGCAATAATTTTCACACTCGGTAATATTATCTAAAACTTCATAAACGTCTTTACCACTAATTTCTTCAATTAGAGTATCTGGGTTATTACTATCACGGTAAATTCCATCTGCACTAGTTAAAATTAATAATTTTTCTGCTTTAACAAGGCAGGCAATTTGAGATGCAGTTTCATCATTATCAACGCACTCAACCACGTGGCTTTGGTGGGTTTTTAACGATTGAATTTCAAATCTTCTACTTTCTTCCGTACTAATAGCGTCGTTATAGTTAATAATAGGGATAGCGTTTTGGTCTTTGCAACGAAGTAGCATTGCTTTTAAGTGTTCCCTTTTTTGTTCATCATTAAAATGTTGGTGTTCAACTAAAACTTGCCTTAATGAATATTTAGAGTCAACAAACTGGCGGTAATTTGCCATTAATATTGATTGACCTTGTGCTGAATAGTCCGTTTTAATATCTTCTTTACTGCCATCTAATTCTTTCCCGTTACGCTTAATATAATCAAGCCTACCTATTTCGGTTGCGCCACTAGTGACCCAAATATAGCCTGGGCGAAGTTCATTTGATAGCCTTGCTATTAATGTATAATTAAGAATATTGCTTTGCTTATCAATGAGTGCCATTGAACCGATTTTACCAACTAACTCTACGTCAAACTTCATTTTTAATTCCACAAAAATATTTTTTATTAAACAAAAGTGTTTTTATATGGTTATTATATATCAAAAATGAAAATTTTTCAATTATTTTAACTTAAAATTAGGTATGTTTATATTAAATTTGGCAACAATTTAACCATAAATTATATTTTAAGGAGTTAATAATGAAAGATACCAAGTCTAAAACACAAGAAAATTTAATGACAGCCTTTTTAAGGGAGTCAGGCGCATTTAACGAATACACTTTTTATGCTGAACAAGCAAAAAAAGATGGCTTTATGGAAATTCATAACACTTTTAAGAAGTTCGCCCAAAACGAACAGGCGCACGCTAAGGTGTGGTTTAAGTTGTTCCATGGCATTTCTTCTACTTTAGATAACTTAATAGATGCTAGCGAACTAGAACACTTTGAACGCACAGTTTTATATTCTGACTTTGCAAAAACTGCTAGGGAAGAAGGATTTAATGATATTGCCGATATTTTTGACGGGGTTGCCACCGTTGAACGCCAACATGAAGAAGAATATAAAAAACTTATTGAGAAGATTAAAAATGATAAAATGTTTTGTTCAAAAAAGGAAGAAACTTGGAAGTGCTTAAACTGTGGGCATACCCATAAAGGCTTAACCCCACCCCAAACTTGCCCGGTTTGTTCACACCCACAAGCATATTTTACTATTAGTTGTGAATAGTAATTATATAAAAAAGCCGTTTTTTATAAACGGCTTTTCTTATTTTCTTAATAAAAAAATTAAAATTTAGTTTTTTGCAAGGTCAAAAATAGTTTTTCTATAAATTTCATACGCCATTAAAAGGTCTTCTTCTTTAACCCTTTCATTAGCGTCGTGAATATGCGTGTCATACCTATTAAAGTCTGGCCCAAAAGCGCAACCATACTTAAACGCACGGGCAAAAGTGCTTCCACCCATTGAAATAGGCTCACAATTTTGTTTGGTAATTTGATTGTATGATTTTATTAAGGTTTGAACAAATTTTCCGTTTTTATCAACCATCATTGTAGGGTGCTTTTCTATACCTTTATATTCAATATTAAAGGTATCTAAAACCTTAACTAAATCGTTATGATTTAATGGTGCAGGTATTCTAAAATCACAAACAACGGCAGTTCTATTGTCAACTTCTTTAACCATTGCAGGCGCCATAGTTAAAAAGCCTTGTTGGTTTTGCATTTTAGAAATATTACCTTTATCATAAAACAAGTAATCAACAAAATTTTTAACTTCTTCACCCATTTCTAAAAGGTATTCAAAAATAGGCTTTAATGCGTTTTGCCCTAAGTGTGGCATAGACCCGTGTGATGCTTTACCCCTACTTTCAATAATATTATCATCTAATAAAGTAAGGTTAAATTTTTTTAAAAGAGTTTTATTTATACCCTTTTTTGTTGCCTTAATAGTGGCGTAATCACACACGGCGTTTTCCATTTTTCCACCCTTAAAATCATAAAAGTTTTTAAGAGTAGGCAAGTAAAACACCCCTTGAGTTATGCCCTTTTCTGCATAAGATACAGGAAAATCACCATCAGGTGAAAAGCCATAGTCAGGCAAAGTGGTTTTTTTAGATAAATATTCTATATCTTTCCATCCCGTTTCTTCATTGCAACCTATAAAAAGCCTAAATTTTTTGTTAGGTAAAATTAAACTTTCTTTTAATTCTTTTAAGGCGTATAAGCACATTAAGGTTGGTGCTTTATCATCAACAACCCCCCTTCCGTAAAGGTAGCCGTCCTTTTCGGTTAGTGTAAAAGGGTCGGTTTCCCAACCTATACCGGTAGGCACAATATCTAAATGCCCTATTATGCCTATTTCTTCCCCATTACCAAAGGTAATTTCCCCAGCATAGTTATCATAGTTTATAGTTTCAAATCCAAAATCTTTTGCTAAAGAAAGAATAAAATTAAGGGCTTTATAATTTTCTACGCCAAACGGTGCAAATTCCCCGTTAATAAAGGTGCTTTTATCATTAACCGTATTAAAAGATATTAAAGAGAATAAGTTTTCCTTAAAGGATAGGTAATCTT
>JAZRDW010000124.1:0-7051 GCA_045660505.1 Christensenellaceae bacterium
AATCAACTCTATTCCGTTCTTAAAGCCTTAAGATTAATTATTTAGATTTTTACATATTTAAAGGAAAAAAAATGGTTCATCAATATAAAATTTTAAATCAAAATATTGTGTTAGATATATCTTCAGGCGGGGTTTTTTCTGTTGATGAAATTGCTTACGATATAATTTCAGTTTTTGAGAAAATGGATAAAGATGAAGTGATTGAAAAATTGCTTTGTGAATATAAAGATAAAAATATTTCTAAAGAAGAAATTCTTGAGTGCTATAACCAAGTTGAACAACTTAAAGAACAAGGCGTTTTATTTTCTAATGATGAGTTTGAAAGTATGGCTAGCACCTTAAAGGCTAAAACTTCAGGGGTAGTAAAAGCCTTGTGTTTACATATTGCGCACACTTGCAACCTTAACTGCGAATATTGCTTTGCAAGTCAAGGTAAATATAATGGCGAAAGGTCGCTTATGAGTTTTGAAGTTGGTAAGCGCGCGCTTGATTTTTTGGTTAAAAATTCAGGGCAAAGAAAAAATTTGGAAGTTGACTTTTTCGGTGGCGAACCTTTAATGAACTTTCAAGTGGTTAAAGACTTAGTTAAATACGCCCGTTCTATTGAAAAGGAAAAAGGAAAGAATTTTCGTTTTACTCTAACAACAAACGGCGTTTTAATTGATGATGACGTTATTGAATTTGCTAATAAAGAAATGCATAACGTAGTTTTATCACTTGACGGCAGAAAAGAAGTTCACGATAGATACCGTGTTGATTATAACGGAAAGGGTAGTTGGGAAAAGATTGTGCCTAAGTTCCAAAAACTTGTTAATGCTAGGGGCAATAAAGATTACTATATGCGTGGCACTTTTACCCACTTTAACCCAGACTTTTTAGAAGATATTTTAGTTATGTTAGACTTAGGGTTTACCGAACTTAGTATGGAACCTGTTGTCTGCCCAGAAGGGGATAAAAACCAACTTACCGATAGCGATATTGAAATTGTTAAAACTCAATATGAAGAACTTGCTAAGTTAATGCTTGAAAGAAAGCGTCAAGGTAAACCTTTTACTTTCTATCATTATATGATAGACCTTAAAGGCGGACCTTGTATTTATAAAAGAATTTCTGGTTGTGGTTCTGGCACAGAATATATGGCAGTTACCCCAACAGGGGATTTATACCCTTGCCATCAATTCGTTGGTGAAGAAAAGTTCAAGTTAGGCAATATTTTTGATGGTATTACTAATAGGGAAGTGACTAAAGAATTTTTAGATTGCAACGTTTACGCTAGAGAAAATTGCAAAGATTGTTGGGCAAAATTATATTGTTCTGGTGGTTGTTCTGCAAACGCTTATCACGCAACGGGTAGCGTTAGGGGTATTTACAAAAAAGGTTGTGAACTATTTAAGAAGAGAATGGAATGTGCTTTAGCACTTGCCGTTATTAACGATTTAGGGGAATAAATGCAAACGCCTATTGTTGATTTTTTAGAAAAATATAATTTAGATAATCCTGTTAGGTTGCATATGCCTGCGCACAAAGGTAAAGTAGTTGGATACGAAAAAGATATTACTGAAATTTGTGGGGCAGACAGCCTTTTTGATGCAAACGGAATTATTTTGCAAAGTGAAAAAAACTTATCTACTTTATATAATAGTGCTTTTTCAGTTTATTCAACCGAAGGAAGTTCCCTATCAATTAAAACAACGGTTGCTTTATTAAAAAAATACGCAATTTCCCTTAATAAAACCCCACTAATTTGGGCGTTTAGGAATGCGCATAGAAGTTTTGTTGATGCAGTTTGTCTATGCGATATTAGGGTTAATTGGCTAAAGAATAGCAATAATATATATTCAAATAAAATTTCCCTTGCTAGGCTAGAAAATGCCCTAAAAAAGGCAAAAACAAAGCCAACTGCTTTGTATATAACTTCGCCAGACTATTTGGGTAATATTGCGCCTATTAGCGAAATTAAAGCCGTTTGTAAAAGATATGGCGTTTTGCTTGTTGTTGATAACGCACACGGCGCATACTTAAACTTTTTAGAAGAAAATATGCACCCTATTAAATTAGGTGCAGATATTTGCTGTGATTCAGCACACAAAACTTTGCCAACGTTAACGGGTGGGGCGTATTTACATTTTAATAAAAATATAGATTTTTTTACTAGAGAGTTGGTTAAGCAAACTATGAAAGTTTTTGCATCAACAAGCCCGTCTTACCTAATATTATCTTCGCTAGATAAAACTAATAAATACCTTTTTGAAAATAAAGATAAGTTTTCTTTAACGGCAAAAAAAGTTAGTTCCTTAAAAAGAACTTTAGCAAAAAAAGGATATAAATTTATAGGCAACGAACCATTAAAACTAACCATTGATTGCAATAAAATAGGGTATAACGCAAACGAAATTGCAAATATTTTAATGCAAAATAATATATTCGTTGAGTTTTTTGATGAAGATTATTTAGTTTTAATGTTTTCACCATTTAATAGTGAAAGTGATTTTGATTTGCTTAAAAACACCTTACTTTCCATAGAGAAAAAATCGCCTATTATAAAAGAAATTCCACTATTAAAAAAGCATATTAGAAAAATGGATATTAAAAAGGCATACTTTTCTAATAGTGAACTTTTAGAAGTTGATAAGTGTGAAAATAGAATTCTTGCTTTAGCAAATATTTCTTGCCCACCGGCAATACCTATTTTAATTAGTGGGGAAGTTATAACTTTAGAAGCAATTAAAGTGCTTAAATATTATAAAATAGAAAAATGTTTAGTTGTTAAATAAAAAATAAAACCATATCTAAATTAGATATGGTTTTTTAATTAAAAGTCATAGCCCCTAGCCTTAACAGTAGGTAAATATTTATTTAAAATTTCAATAAATTCTTTAACCGTTTCATCTTTAACAGGGGTAAGTGAAGAAGCGTTTATGCAACCGTCAGTACTCTTAAACTTTTGCAAGAAATATTTTTTAGCGCCCTTTATCCACTTTCCTATATTTTCAATATTTTCCTTTTTATGGTATTCGTTAATAAGTGTGGTACGGAACTCATAATCAACGTTATTAGAAATAAAAAATTCAATAGTTTTTTCAACCTTAGAAAGGTCATAACTATCAAACCCGATAATTTTTGCATAATTTTCTTTATCGTTTTTAATATCCATTGCAAAGTAATCAATTAAGCCGTTGTTCCAAAGTTCTTTTACCTTATCTGGGTTAGTGCCGTTAGTATCAAGTTTAGTTTTATACCCTAAAGATTTAACCTTTTCACAAAAAGAAGATAAATCGTGTTGTAAAGTAGGTTCGCCACCAGTAATGCAAAGCCCTTCTAAAATACCTTTGCGTTTTTTAAGGTAGGTAAGAATTTCTTCTTCAGGCAAAGTTGCAACCTGATTAGTTGATAATACTAGTGGGGAATTATGGCAAAACCCACATTTATAGTTGCAACCAAGCGTAAAAATAGTTGCGCTAACAACACCGTCAAAATCAACTAATGATAATTTTTCTATCCCTGCAATTTTCATACTTTTACCTATTACCTTTATTATCAAATATTATAATTGTTTTTCTTTTACTTGTCAAATATATGCAAATATGATATTATTTTAAAGATATTTTTTAATTGAAGGTGAAAAATGAAAGCAGTTATTCAGCGTGTAAAAGAAGCAACTTTAAGGGTTGATGAAAAGGAAGTTTCACATATAGATTTTGGCTACGTTATATTTTTAGGGGTTATGGAAGGTGATACTACTGAAAATGCCGATTATATGATTAAAAAAATTCCACCACTAAGAATTTGTGAAGATGATTTAGGTAAAATAAACAAGTCTATTTTAGATAAACAAGGTGAAGTTTTGCTTGTTTCACAATTTACTTTGGCAGCCGATACTTCGCACGGAAACCGCCCTTCATTTTTTACTGCTGAAAAGCCAGACAAGGCAAACGAAATGTATTTATACGTTGCAGATGGTTTAAGAAAGCAAGGCGTTCCTGTAAAATTAGGCGTTTTCGGTGCAGATATGCAAATTACCCAAGTGAACGACGGGCCTTTTACAATTATTTTAGAAAAATAAGTTTTTTGCCACCCTGATATAACTAAAGTAAATAAATTATGTATGAAAAAAGTTGACAAGGTGGCGTTATTATGTTAAAATTAACACATATAAAGGCGTTGAAGAAGAGTATGCGTTAAATTAGCGTTTAGAGAAGTGGCGGTTGGTGCAAGCCAAAGCAGAGTTTTTCGCATTGTAACTTTTGAGCCGAAAGGAAGAACACTTTTTATAGTTAGTAGAACCTTTCCGTGATTGCTGCGTTAATGTCATAGGGGTTGTTAGATTCCAAGAGTGGCGAAAAGTATTTTTCGCAATTTGAGTGGTACCACGGGTATTGATATTATGCTCGTCTCAAAGAATATCTTTGGGGCGAGTTTTTTTCGTTAAAGGAGTAAAAGTATGGAAAAAATCAATGGTCTTGATATTAAGATTAAAGAAATGGCTGGGCGTATTAAAGAACTTCGTGAAATTGAAAACATTTCAGTTGAAGTCATGGCTGAAAAAACGGGCGTTTCTTTAGAAGAATATATTGAGTGTGAAAACGGCAATAAAGACTTAAACTTTGCCTTTATTTACCGTTGCGCATTGGCGCTTTCTGTAAACGTAACTGATATTATTGAAGGTTATAGCCCAAAACTTAAAGGCTATACTTTAACACGCGCAGGTGATGGTCAACAAATTGCTAACGCACATGGTATGACTTATTATAACTTAGCCTATGCTTTCCAAAACAGAATTGCTGAACCACTTTACGTTAGAAGTGAATATAAAGAAGGCGCAGACCAAAATGAAATTGAATTAACCACCCACGCAGGGCAGGAAATTGATATCGTTGTTGACGGTGAATTAAAGGTTCAAATCGGCAATCATACGGAAATTTTAGCCCCAGGCGATAGTATTTATTATGATAGTTCTTCGCCACACGGTATGGTGGCAGTAAACGGCAAAGATTGTATTTTCTATGCAATCGTATTAAACCCTACTGGCGAACCTATCCCAGAACTTTCAAGCAAAAAGCAAGCAATTGCTAGTGCTAAACCACAAGTTGTTAAGGATAACAAGGAAAGAATTTATAAAAATTATATTGACGTTGTTGAAGATGCTGACGGCACCCCAACTTCAATTAAGTTTAAGAATACCGATAAGTTTAACTTTGCTTTTGATTTAGTTGATGCTTTGGCTGAAAAAGAACCTGATAAGTTAGCAATGCTACATATTTCTAAAGATAAAACTGAAAGAAGATTTACCTTTAGCGATATTATGCGTGAATCAAATAGGTGTGCAAACTACTTTAAGTCAATCGGCATTAAGAAAGGCGATAAGGTTTTATTAGTATTAAAACGCCATTATCAATTCTGGTTTGCAATGATAGGCTTAAACAAGATAGGTGCAGTTGCAATTTTAGCAACTAACCAACTTCAAGAACACGACTTTGAATATAGATTTAATGCGGCAGGCGTAAGCGCAATTATTTGCACTAGTGATGGCGATACTTCACATCAAGCAGATATTGCTATTGAAAAATGTCCTTTCGTTCAACATAAAATTATGGTAAACGGCGTTAAAGACGGTTGGCGTAATTTTGATGAAGAATATATTTGCTATAGCACACATTTTAACCGCACGGCAGATAGCCCTTGTGGTGACGATCCTATGCTTATGTTCTTTACTTCAGGCACAAGTGGTTATCCAAAAATGGCCTTGCATAACTATAAATATCCTTTAGGGCATTTCCATACGGCAAAATACTGGCATAACGTTAACCCAGACGGTTTGCACTTTACCATTTCTGATACAGGTTGGGCAAAATCAATGTGGGGTAAACTATATGGTCAATGGCTATGCGAAGCACCTACTTTCGTTTACGATTTTGATAGGTTTGATGCAAGTGATATTTTACCTATGTTTGCTAAATACCATATCACAACATTCTGCGCACCACCAACAATGCTTAGAATGTTAGTTAAAGAAGATATTAGTAAATATGATTTATCTTCTGTTTCACACATGTCAACTGCCGGCGAAGCCTTAAACCCAGAAGTTTATAATCAATTTGAAAAACTTACCGGTCTTCAAATTAAAGAAGGTTTTGGTCAATCAGAAACAACAATGCTTGTTGGTAATTTGGTTGGCAAACCACATAAAGTTGGCTCAATGGGTAAACCTGCACCTATTTACGATATTGATATCGTTGATGATAAGGGTAATTCAGTTGCCGTTGGTGAAGTTGGCGAAATAGTTGTTAACCTTAAAAACGGCGTGCCTTGTGGGTTATTTACAGGCTATTATCGTGATGAAGAAAAGACTAAAGAAGTTTGGCATGATGGCTTTTACCATACAGGGGATACTGCTTGGCGTGATGAAGACGGGTTCTACTGGTACGTTGGTAGGGTAGATGACGTTATTAAGTCAAGTGGTTATCGTATCGGGCCATTTGAAATTGAAAGCGTTATTATGGAATTACCTTACGTATTAGAATGTGGGGTTTCAGCAGTCCCAGATGAAGTTCGTGGTCAAGTAGTTAAAGCAAGTATCGTTTTAGTTAAGGGAACCGAACCAACTGAAAAATTAAAGAAAGAAATTCAAAACTACGTTAAGTTAAAAACAGCCCCATACAAATATCCAAGAATAGTTGTATTCAAAGATGAACTACCTAAAACTATAAGTGGCAAAATAATTAGAAATAAATTATAAACGGCGTTGCAGGTCGTTAACTGCTTTGTTAAAACGACTTCAATAACCAAAAAGGTTAATTTCATCCGTTTTAACAAGCGAGCCTACTGCAACTTGTTTCTAATTCATTTCTTACAGAAATAAATTAAACGCATTACGCTTTGGGTTTGATGACCAAAAAGGTCTATTTCACCCAAAATGCTAGCGAGCCTTGTCTTGCTTGTTTCTAACCCGTTTCTTTCGGAACAAGTATAAACACCGCTAATACTGCGTTTCTTTCGAAACAAATTATTAAAAAATAAAACCCAAGGCAAAATGCCTTGGGTTTTTTATTCG
>JAZRDW010000125.1:0-1756 GCA_045660505.1 Christensenellaceae bacterium
TTGAAACGGAAGATATTACCCAATACTTAAAGGCAATGCTACTCTCTGCCCTAACCGACACGCTTGGCGAAAGCAAAATTTCTGCGCTTGATATAAGTCGGATCGTAGCCATGTCGTTCTGTGAGCCAAGGAGTTGAAGGCAGTAATTGTCTTCCTAAGACCGCTTGGCCTCCGACTTCTTCGTTTGAAACGGAAGATATTACCCAATACTTAAAGGCAATGCTACTCTCTGCCCTAACCGACACGCTTGGCGAAAGCAAAATTTCTGCGCTTGATATCGCTGGTAACACAATGGAATTTAACCAAATTGTAAAGGCTAGCATTCAAGACAAGTTTAAGGAAATCGGTTTAGAACTTACAAATCTATTTATCGAAAACATGTCTGTGCCTGAAGAAGTTGAAAAGGCTATCGATGAAAGAAGTAAACTAGGAATCTTGGGCGATAAGACTGACGTTATGATGAAAATTGCCGCTGCTGAAGCATTAAAAGACGCTGCTAAAAACGAAGGTATAGGCGGTGGATTTATGGGTGCAGGCGTTGGGATAGGTGCAGGTGCAGGATTAGGCAACGTTTTTGCAAGTGCTTTCCAAGGCAGTTCAAATAACAACCAAAATTCTAACCAAAATATAACCGCACAAACAAAAATTTGCCCTACTTGCAATGCTGAAATTAATGCAAAATCAAAGTTCTGCCCTGAATGTGGTGCTAAATTTGCTGTTAAAAGATTTTGCACTTCTTGTGGTGCCGAAATTAGCCCTACTGCTAAGTTCTGCGCTGAATGTGGTGCTAAACAAGATTAATCTTTATTAAAAACTTAAAGGTTCGTTTCTAATTTTGGAAACGAACCTTTTTTATTTTGTATTAATTAAATTTTATCCTATTAAGCCATAGAAAATTATACCTAAAACTGCCGAAATTATTATTAAAATAATAGGTGAAATCTTCTTTTTTGTGATTAACTTGTAAACTATATGCACAAGGGCGATTATACCAAAAATCACTAGTGCTTTCCAGTCAAAAGCAACGGTATCGGTAATGGCTGATAATGATAAAATTACCGATAAAATTAATAAAATTGCCGTGCCTAAAATTAAACCAACTACCACGGGTTTAACCCCATCTAAAAATGCTTTTACCCCTGCGATATTTAGTAAGCCTTTAATAAGCGTTGCTATTAATAAAATGATAATAAATGATGGTAAAACAACCCCTAACGTTGCACAAATTGCACCTAATAATCTAAAACCAAAACCACCTAAAAGCGCACCTTGACTTGCACCAACAAAGGTTGCCATATTTATTGCAATAGGCCCTGGTGTTGATTCGGCAATAGCAATAAAGTTCATCACTTCTTCATAGGTAAGCCAACCGTTAGATAGCACTTCATCAGTCACAAGCGGTATCATTGCATAGCCACCACCGAAAGTGAACAAGCCTATCTTAAAGAAAGTCCAAAATAACTGTAGGAAAATCATTGTTCGTTCCCCCCGTTATCTTGATTATCTATATTTTCATTAGCATTTTCTTTATCTTTTTTATTTTCTTTAATTTTACCTATAAAGTAAACGACTAAGCCTATTACCCCACCGATTAAAATTAAGAATATTGAAGAAAAAGATATAGCAAAAAGTGAAAAACCAACTAGCGCTAGAATAGTTAAAATTAAAACTATAATATTAATAGGGGTTTTCTTTAAGCCTTTAAGCATTTTAAGGCCTGCTGAAAGTATTATAAAGCACACGCCTGCTTGAATAC
>JAZRDW010000126.1:0-1343 GCA_045660505.1 Christensenellaceae bacterium
CCGCCTATGCTTATTATAACAAGTTAACCTAGGGTTGTCTTTAGATATTTTCACTTTTATTTTGCATAAATTCAGTTTTATGTGAATTTATATAAAATATTTTAGTCAAGGCGAAATTTGCCTAATTTTTAACAAATTTTCTTTACATAGATATTATACTACTTTATTTTTGCAATGTAAATATCTTTTCCTATGAATTTTGATTGCAATTCTTATCTTTTTATTATATAATTGAGATATGAAAACGGAAAATCAAGAAATTAAGTTGCAATATTTATGCAACAACTTTAAGTTTCACTATAATTTAGAAAGGCCAACTTCACTTGAACCATACTATAAACATTGCCATAGTTGCTATGAACTTTATGCCTTTGTTGATGGGGAAGTTGATTTTATTGTTGAAAGCGTTTCATATAATATGAAGCCTTTTACAATTTTATTAATACCACCACACAAATACCACTATGCAAACATATTAAAGTTAAATAAAAATTACCATAGGTTTATCTTTTTGTTTAACACTAACTTTTTGCCTGAAAGTATATCTAGTTCATTAGAAAATGAAGTTAAAATGTTTACTTTTAATAAGGAAAACTTAAAACTTTTTAATCACTTTAACAATATTCAAAAGGCGTTAAAACAATTTGATGATAAAGATAAAGAACTTTTTTTATCACTCTTTTTATGTGATATTTTGTTAGACTTAAAATACTCTAAAAACTTGGTTTTTTCGCCTATAAGTTATATTACTAACGACACTGTTTGCAATATATTAAACTTTATTAACGAACATATTTATGAAAAATTAAGCGTGGAAATAATTGCAAAAAAATTCTACCTTAGCCCCGTTTATATTTCGCAAATATTTTCTAAAACAATGCACATTAGTTTAATGCGCTATATTAAACAAAAGAAACTTTTGCTTGCTGAAGATTTAATTAGAAACGGGGATAAACCAACTAATATTGCTTCTTTATTAGGCTACACAAACTATTCAACCTTTTTTAGGCTTTATAAAAAAGAATTTGGCTATGCCCCGTCAGATAAAATATAATAAAAAAACTAAACCTCTTACTTGTTGGTAAGGGGTTTAATTCTTGTATTTAGTTTGAGCAACAACCGAAGTTTAATTAATATTATATTGCACAAATTTGTGCAATTCAAGTTTTTTGCACAGAAATGTGCCATAATATAAATATGAAAGATAAATTTACGTTAAATTATGGTGAAGCCTTTAAGGAACAAAGAGAGAAATTAGGTTTAACTCAATCTATGGTGGCAAATAGAATTAACACTTCACACCAAAACATTAGCAGGTGGGAAAGTGGTAAAATTTTGCCAAG
>JAZRDW010000127.1:0-2710 GCA_045660505.1 Christensenellaceae bacterium
TTTTATTAGCACATATTGAACAATATAATAAGGAAAAAGATAGGTTTTTACCGCTACCATTATTAGAAAAGAATTTTAATTATAAACCTATTTAAGTTTTTTATGTTAAATTTAAAATTAAAAAGGCGTTTAGTATAAACGCATTTTTTTGTTTTTAATTATCTTCTATCAATTATATAGGTTGGCACAAGTTCTTTAACCAAATCTTTCATATTGCTAGTTTCTCTATTAGCACTATCTAAAAGCAAATCTATTTTGTTAAATAAACTATCGTAATCAATATCTAACGGCTTGCCTATTGAAATCTTTTCATTAGCAGTTTTTTGCAAGCCTTCTTCAGCCATAAGCCTTTCTTCATAAAGTTTTTCACCAGGTCTAAGCCCTGTAATCTTTATGCTTATATCTTCAAAAGGAACTAAGCCGGAAAGTTTAATCATATTAACGGCTAAATCATAAATTTTAACAGGTTCGCCCATATCTAGAACGAAAATTTCACCACCGTTAGCAAACGCACCTGCTTGCAACACTAAACTTACGGCTTCAGGTATTGTCATAAAATACCTAACAATATCTTTATGGGTGACTGTGATAGGTCCACCTTCTTTTATTTGCTTTGTAAATAGTGGTATAACCGAACCGTTTGAACCTAAAACGTTACCAAACCTAACGGCAACAAAATCCGTTTTACTCTTTTTATCCATAGATTGAATAATCATTTCACAAATACGCTTTGTTGCACCCATAACGTTGGTTGGGTTAACTGCCTTATCCGTGCTGATAAGTATAAACTTTTCTACGCCGTATTTACTAGATGCTTTTGCCACGTTTAAGGTTCCACCAACGTTGTTTTTAACGGCTTCGTTAGGGCTTGTTTCCATTAAAGGAACGTGTTTATGCGCTGCTGCGTGGAAAACGATATCAGGCTTATACGCACTAAAAATGCTATCAATTTTCTTTTTATCCCTAACGCTTGCAATTAAAACAAGCATATTTAGGTTAGGCACTTTTCTAACTAATTCTTGTTCAATTTCGTAAGCGTTATTTTCGTAAATATCTAAAATGATAAGTTGTTTAGGTTTATTACTAGCAATTTGACGGCACAATTCACTACCTATTGACCCACCGCCACCTGTTACTAAAACAACTTTGTTTTTAATATACCCTGTAATTTCTTTTAGGTTAACTTTAACTTGTTCACGCCCTAAAAGGTCGTTAATACTAACGCTTTTAATATCTTTAACAGATATATTGCCGTTAGTAAACTGAAACATACTAGGTATAATTTTTAGTTGGCAGTTTGTTTTTTGGCACTCATCAACAATTCTTCTTAAATCCGTTTTATTTGCAGATGGAATTGCAATAATAATTTGGTCAACCGAATATTTATTAGCGTTTTCTACAATTTTACTTGTATCACCAACAACCTTAACGTTATTAATATATTTAAATAGTTTTTCTTTATCATCATCAATAGCGCAAACGGGTGTCAAATTATGCCTTGGTGAAGATTGCATTTCTTTAATAATCATGCTACCAGCACTACCTGCGCCGATAACCATAACTCTGTTGGCTTTTTCTACGGTTGAACCATTAGTGGCTTTAATAATATTTATTATTCTAACAATAAACCTACTAAACATTAAGTAAACTAAGTAGAGTGAAGTTAAAATAATAGCCCATTCTTTAACCATTTCAGCCCCACCTAAAATAGCGCTGACCACTAGGTTATAAATACCTAATATAGCAATAACGCATAATAGTTTTAATGCAGCCGAAAAACTTGCATAAGATAGCAATATTGAATAAATTTTAAATGCAATGTTTAACCCAAGAACTAATAATGCCCCTGCAACTAAATACACCCAACTTGCACTTAGACCGTTAACTACGTTTAGGCGTAAAATTATCCAAGACAATATCCACACGCCAACGAAAACAACAACGTCTAACAGCATCAATAATATTACTTTAAGATTGTGTTTCATTTCTTCCCCTTTTGTGAAATATTAACCTTTTTCAATAATATCAAGTAAATTTTCTCTAGTGAAGCCGTTTTGTTTCAACTGAATAGCAACGCTACCATGATTAATAAACTCGTCTTTTATACCCATGCACTTAATTTTAACGGCAATATTTTTATCTAAATAGTAATTTTGAACTAAACTTCCAAAACCACCTATTAAACTGTTTTCTTCTAAAGTAATAATAAAAGTATCTTTAATTTCATTTAAGATTTTTTCATCTAAAGGCTTAATTGACCTTGCTGAAATTACCCCTATATCACTATTACTATCACTAACCTTTTTAGCAAGGTCTAACATTCTTGGCCCTACTGCTAAAAGGCTAACCTTATTTCCATCTTTAACCCTTTCCCAAAGCGAAGTGGTTAAATTTTCCGTTTGCCTTTCTTCTAAAGCGTTCTTTGGGTAACGGATAGCACAAGGCGAATTTAACAAAAGAGCATAGTCTAAACATTTAGATAAATCATCAGCGGTAGTCGGCGCTAAAATAGTTAGATTTGGTATGTGCGAAAGATAACTTAAATCAAACACCCCTTGGTGCGTTTTTCCATCTTTACCAACAAACCCTGCCCTATCTATGCAAAAGATTACTGGTAAATTTTGCAAGCATACGTCGTGCAAAACTTGGTCGTATGCCCTTTGCAAAAAGGTTGAATACATACATACTATAGGCTTAACCCCACCAACAG
>JAZRDW010000128.1:0-2451 GCA_045660505.1 Christensenellaceae bacterium
CGGTATTTCTTTAGATGAGTTAGTTGGTCGTGATAAATAATTTTACTATAAATTAAAAACTAAACCCCTTACTTTTTGGTAAGGGGTTTTTTATTTACTCTTTATATCTTATTAAATTGAATAAATTCACGGTAAATCATAGGAATATCATATTTAATTTTAACGCCTAAAACTTTTTTAAGTTTTTCAATAGTGCAACAAGGTGAGTGGCTTATATGGTCTAAAGTATCTAAAGCGTTTTCTTTGCCAACTATTTTTTCAAATTCTTCCCACGATACATAATTAATATTTGGGGTTTTACCAAAATAAGCATATAGGTCTTCACAGATAGCCCTTAAAGTCATAGCCTTTTCTGCCGTGCAAATAAAGGCTTCACCATTTGCTTTATCTTGATTATCAATACAAGCAACAACTGTTTTTGCTAAGTCTTCTGCGTGAATATGTTGCAAGGTGTTTAACCCTAAGTATGGCAAAACAATTTGTTCACCATTTTTTATTTTTTTAAAAACGGTTATATCAAGGTTGCCTTGTGGGTTGATAGGTTGCCACTCTTTTGCAGAAACGTGCCCTGCGTGAATAACCGTTGTGCGCAATTTTCCTTTTTTAGATAGGTCTAAAAGGTAATCTTCAATAAGCCCTTTTTGTTTGCCGTATTCTTGTGTTGAATTTTTAGGGTGAAGTTCATCTACGGGTAGATAAACTTTATTTTCATAAGTCCAAATGCTACCCATCTGCAAATAGAAAGCGTCGTTTTTAATTTTAGAAACAACCTTTTTAACACCATCTAAAGTAAAGGCAATTAAATCACAAACAACTTGTGCATTAGTGTTAGTAATAAAATCACTATTTTCTAGTTCCTCCCTGGTCATATTAACGCATTGAACTTTATTCCAAATGCTTTCATCATAGCCGTAAGCCTTTTTACCCCCACGAGATACGGCAATTACTTGGTGATTTTCTTTAACAAGTTCTTTAACCAAATATGAACCTACGTGCCCGGTTGCACCTATAACTAAAATCTTCATAAATAAACTCCATTTATAATAATCTAACTAGCCTAAATAAATATTAACATATTTAATTTGATATTGCAATAATTATAAAAATAAAGGTAAGCGATTTGCTTACCTTTTAATTTTATTTAATATTAAATTCTGTTTACGCCTGTTTTGATAGCGGCTTCTTTTACTGCTTTTGCAACCGTTGGTGCAACACGCTTATCAAATGGTGCAGGAATAATGTATTCAGCGCACAATTCTTCATCACTAACTAATGATGCAATTGCTTTTGCAGCGGCAATCTTCATTTCTTCATTAATATCAGTTGCCCTACAATCTAATGCACCACGGAAAATACCAGGGAAAGCAAGAACATTATTGATTTGGTTAGGGTAATCACTTCTACCTGTGCCAACTACTGCTGCGCCTGCTTCTAAAGCAAGTTCTGGCATAATTTCTGGGGTTGGGTTAGCCATAGGCATAACGATTGCACCCTTGTTCATTGTGGCAACCATTTCTTTTGTTAATAATCCTGGTGAACTTACCCCAACGAAAATATCTGCACCCTTAACTGCATCAGCAAGAGTTCCCTTTTTGCCAAGTTTATTTGAAAATTCTGCAATTTCTTCTTTAGCAGAATTCATACCAACTTCCCTACCCTTGTAGATAATACCGTGCCTATCGCAAACAACTAAATCTTTTGCGCCCATAGAAATCATAAGTTTTGCAATTGCTTCACCAGCAGCGCCAGCGCCACTAAATACAATGCTAACTTCATCCCATTTTTTACCAACTAATTTAAGTGCGTTAATGCACGCTGCAACGCATACAACTGCTGTGCCGTGTTGGTCATCATGAAAAATAGGAATATCAACTTCAGGGTCTTCTTTTAACCTTTTTTCAATTTCAAAGCACCTTGGCGCTGAAATATCTTCTAAATTAACCCCACCAAAACTGCCTGCTAAAAGTTTAATAACGTTAACAATTTCATCAACGCTTTTACTTCTAACGCATAGTGGAATAGCATCAACGCCACCAAAAGCCTTAAATAAAACGCACTTACCTTCCATAACAGGCATACCTGCTTCTGGCCCGATATCGCCTAAGCCTAAAACTGCCGTACCATCAGTAATAACTGCTACGGTATTCCCCCTACCTGTTAGTTCAAAAGACTTATTGTAATCTTTTTGAATTTCCAAACAAGGCTCGGCAACGCCTGGTGTATATGCTAAAGATAAATCTTCTTTATTTTCAACCTTAACTTTAGAAATTACTTCGATTTTCCCCTTCCAAACGCCGTGTAAACGCAAAGATTCTTTTGCATAATCCATAAATCTTTTATCTCCTAAAACTACAAGAATTTTTATGCTAAATTTATAATTCCTTACATAAATATTTTATAAAAATTATCCTTAACTTGTCAATAAATAAGTAATATTTTTTGAAAATAGAA
>JAZRDW010000129.1:0-6844 GCA_045660505.1 Christensenellaceae bacterium
TTTTTCATATCGTGGCAAATAGGCTTTGGTTCAACAAAATAGAACTTTTTATCTGGGTTATCTTTTTGTAATTTATATAAAACCCCTATTTCAGTACAAATAATAAATTCTTTATTATCACACTTTTTAGCATAATCAATAATGCCTGCAGTACTGCCGATATAGTCTGATAAATCTAAAATTTCTTTAGTGCATTCTGGGTGCGCTAAAACTAAGGCTGTTGGATAACTTGCTTTTGCTTTTAACAATTGTTCAGCAGTCATTTCCTTATGCTTAGGGCAAAAACCATCATTAAGTATAATATTTTTTTCAGGCACTTGTTCTTTAACAAATCTACCTAAATTTTCATCAGGGATAAAGAAAATATTTTTATTTGGTAAGGCTTTTACAATTTTAACGGCATTAGAAGAAGTCACGCACACGTCACTTTGGCATTTTAATTCAACTACTGAATTTATATAGCAAACAATTGCTAAATCATCATATTTAGCACGCATTTCATCAATTTTGCCCTTTTTTACCATGTGTGCCATAGCGCAATCAGCAGTTATATCAGGCATTAAAACGGTTTTATTTGGGTTAAGTATTTTAGCGCTTTCACCCATAAAAGAAACCCCACAAAAAACGATAGTGTCAGCATCAATATCTTTTGCAATTTTTGCTAAATAATATGAGTCCCCCACATAATCAGCAATTTCTTGAATATCATTTTCAACGTAGAAATGCGCTAAAATAACAGCATTTTTTTCTTTTTTTAACCTTTCAATCTCTCTTATAATGTCTAAGTCCATCTTAAATTGTCCTAAGTTTTTTATTTATTGTATCATATAAATTTACATATGTCAAGTTATCTGTAAACCTAATATGTAAATTTTTAAAAAATAAAATTTAAAAGCACCAAATTTTGGTGCTTAAAAAAGAGTAGTATTTAATTATATAAATTTTATTATATAACGTTTTAGTTAAATAATTTATCGTAATAATCTCATGCCTTAAATATGCCACCAGATATTTCAAAGAACTTTTCGTTCAAAGTGTAAATGCCATTTTCACATTTAGCAAAAGTTTCATTAAAACATGGTTCGTAGAAGCACATTTTTTCCCAGTTAACATAATTTTGTTCACCATTAGATTCCAAAATACCTATTTTCATTTCAGGTATTGTTTTAATTCTTGATGCAATGTTTTTATTCCACTCTACTAGAAGTGGATTAACTGTTAAATCAGCGCAAAAACATGGAATATTTTTTTCAGTTGCACTTTTTAATATCTTTAAGGTTTCAGATAAAGTTTTTGCAATAGGCTTTAACGTAACTGCCTTATACCCTAAATCAATTCTTTCGTTAACGTCTGCTAGTGAGTGGATTGATTCATCTGCAGCAATTCTGCATGGAAGACTTGAAACGTTTACTTTGTTAAATTCTTCAAAAGGTTCTTCAAGTAAAACAATTTGTTCTAAACCACCTATTTCTTTAGCATAAGAAATAAATTCTTCAAGTCTTTCTAGCGTATCGTATCTGCCGTTAGCATCTAAATAATATAAAATTTTGCCGCTTTTTGTATATTCGGTGGTGTAATTCTTAGCAATTTGGTGAATTTCATTAAATCGGGCTTTATCCCAAGCAAGCATTTGTTCTTTGGTAAATTTGCCACCGTTATCATAGCCGATTTTAATCTTTAATAAAACGGTGCCGTTATCTAAAAGACTAGCAATATCTTCTTTAGATACACCGTAAGATATTAATGGAATATTGCATAATTTTTGGTGTTTTTCGGTTAAAGATGATAAATATTTTCCCGGGATTAGTTTTAATAAGTTTTCTTCACCATTTTCTTTTGCATATGCTTGCCAAAGTGCGTTATCAACGCAAACCAAAGCATTTCTAACAAAAGTTTCCCTTAAATCTTCACCTAAAACGGTTATAGTTTTTGAATATGCCAAAAGTTCAGGGTAAATGCTATCTATAAGTTCAATAGGTGTATCCCCTTCTTTACCTTCTAATAATTCTAAAGCCTTTTTAGATAGGTTTTTCATAAGTAAATTTCCATCTTCTTCAGAATATAAAGAGAAAACGGTTGCATCACACCAAAGAACACTTTGTATGCCAACGCCAACCCCGTAAGTTTTTTCCGTTTTAACGAAAGCCACAACTTGCCACAATTCGCTTAAAAACCCACCCTTAAACCCAAAAGGTGCTTTTAATTTTTCATTAACATGTGTAATTTTAGTATTTAAAATTTTCATAAATTATTCTTTTATATTAATTAAGATAAATTATAATTTTTTATAGTAAGTAATATGCTTTAAGTTCTTTTCAAAGCCTATTTTTTCATACGCTCTTCTTGCAGGCGCATGACCTTCATCAAGCCCGGTAAGAACGGTTGCTATTTCAGCACCTTGCTCTTTCATTTTATCTAGAACACATTGATATAGTTTTTGTGCAATACCCCTACCCTTATAGCCGGTATCAACAGCGTTTTCTAAAATTTCACCAACTTCGCCATGAACAACGTAACTAATAAACCCAACAACCTTGCCGTTAATTAAAGCAACTTGACCATCATGTGTTTTCATGGAATTAATAATGCTGTTTTTCTTAACTTCTTGCCAGTTATTAAAAACCTTTTGGTAAATTTCATCACCTAAGTCCACCTTTGCAACTTCTCTAATAGGCGTCCAAGCAGTAATAGCAATTTTGCCAACTTCTTCTTCAAATTTATCTTGATAATTAGTTATAATAACTTCGTAATCCATATTAACCTTTATTATAATTCAATTTTTGTTTTTTCTTTATTTGATTTATATGCTGCCAAAATAATCTCAACAGGTTTTTTACCTTCATAAACGTCAACTAATGGCTTGCGGTCATTAGCAATAGCATCAATTAAATCAATAAATTGCAACCTATGGTATTCATTTGAAAAATCCATAGCAACACTACCGGAATTAGCCATAGAAACGCCAAGTTGTGGTTTTTCCATATCTTCAATATCCCAAAGTTCAATAGTATCATCAGAAAGAATAACCGTGCCTTTTTCAGCATGAACTTCAATTTTTCTATTGTAGCCTGGTTTAGCAGCAGTTGTTGCTTGAATAACACCTATTGCACCGTTATTATATTCAACTAAAATATTAGCAGAGTCTTCAACTTCAATATCGTGTTTAAGCGTTCTACAATCGGCGTAAACGCTTTTAATTCCACCCATTAAATATTGAATTAAATCAATGCCGTGAATACCCTGGTTCATTAAAGCCCCACCGCCATCCATAGCCCAAGTACCACGCCAACCTGCTTGAGCATAATATTCTGGTGTGCGATACCATTTCATTCTATAATCGGCTAAATAAATTTTACCTAATTTGCCAGCATCAATTGCATCTTTTAAGGTTTTAATTGAATATGTAAAGCGAAGTTGAGAAATAACTTCAACCTTAATATTATTTTCTTCAACGGCTTCAATAACCTTTTGCATTTGTTCTTCAGTAATAACAATAGGTTTTTCAACAATAACGTTCTTTTTTGCTTTAGCCGAAGCGATAATTTGTTCAAAATGCAACCCACTTGGCGTGCAAATATTAACAATATCAATTTCGCTATTACTTAAAAGTTCATCAAGTGTTCTATAAACCTTGCAATTGTGTTCTTCAGCAAACTTTTTGCCAAACTCATAATTAAAATCATAAACGGCAACAAGTTTTGCATTTTCAATATCTGAAATTGCGTTGGCATGGCATCTAGCAATAGCACCACAACCAATCAATCCAAAACCAAATTTCTTCATTACTCACCCTATTATGCCAATTTAGAAAGATTATCTAAATTAACTTCCGTTCTCATTTTTTCGCCATTAACTAAACGTTCAATTTCATCACATACGTGAAGTGCAACTCTCTTTAAGCCGTTAGTAGCAGTTCCAGCGATATGTGGTGTTAAAATAACGTTATCCATATTTCTTAATGGATTTTCTTTTTCAGGTGGCTCAACACACGTAACGTCTAAACAAGCCTTAAACCTATTCTTTTTAAGTTCGTTAATAAGTGCTTCTTCATTGATAATTGCACCCCTAGCAGTATTAATTAAAACAGCGCCGTCTTTAATAAGTGGCAAATTATCAGCATTAAGCATATTTTCAGTTTGTGGAATACCTGGCGCATGAATAGAAATAACGTCACATTGACTTAATAATTCGTTTAATTCTACCTTTTCAGCCCCGATTTCACTAACTTGTTCTTTAGTTAAGAATGGGTCGTATAATAAAACGTCAACGTGGAAGTTTTGCAAAAGTTTAACCATGTGCCTACCAACGAAACCACCAGAAATAACACCAACCTTAATATCATAAAAATCTGTTACGGTAGTTTTAATGTTTTCGCCCCATAAGCCGTTAGAAGTGTCTTTATTTAACCAGTAAAAGCCTTTACAAGCAGAAACAGCAAAACCTAAAGCAGTTTCAGCAACACCTTCACCGATAGCAACAGCAGAGTTGGTTAATCTAATTTTTCTGTTGATAAATTCATCACAAACGATAGGTTTAACAGAACCAGCACCGTGAATAACAGCCTTTAAGTTAGGGCAAGCGTCTAAAACGTCCTTATCAATAACAGGGCTACCCCAAGAAGTAACTATAATCGTAGCACCTTTAACAAATTCTAAATAATCGTTTTTATCAGCAAAATCAACCTTATCATAAACGGAAACTTGGCCAAACTTCTCCATTTTATCATAATACTTTTGAGCAAAAACCCTTTCCCTATTACTTTCATTAACTAAAACTTTAATAACTTCCATAATAAACTCCTAAATAATTAATCTTTATAAATAACTGCGGCATTTGCGCCGTAATTTTTTTCAAACTCATAACCGTCAAACTTATCGTCATAAGTAAGTTCATCAATTTTAACTTCTTTGCCGTTTAGGTTATCCCTAGACTTTTTGCCACACAACATAATTTTAGAACAATTAATTAAATCATCAATAGTAGCAAGATTACTCTTATTGGTTGTTAGTTCGCGGTAAATTTCCCTAAGAAGTGGAACGTAAATTTTAGAATTATCAACTGCAATGTGGAAAGTGCCTTTTGTAGTAACAACTGTTATGTAGAACAATGCCCAACCACCGATAAAAGTGTTGTAAGTGGCAATTACGCCATTTTCATACTTAATTGTGTAAGTTTCAGCCCGCTTGCCATTTTCATTTTTACCACAGCCGTTATATGAACAAGAAACTGCTTTTGAACCTGCAATTTCAGAAAGAATTTCAACAATATGGATAGAATAGTTAAATTCATCAAGCCCACAAGTTCCGTAAATAGAAACAACTTCACCCCTTTCTTCAACAGGCTTTGCTAGGAAGGCTTGAATTTCATCAGCGTGCCTTGCTGAAGAAGAACCTAAAATGCGTGCGCCATTATTAACTAAATCTTTAAGTTTATCACAATCTTTAAGATTTCCAACAATAGGTTTATCAATAAACACAGGTTTACCTGCTTTAATAAAAGGCATTGCTTGTTCTAAGTGCTTGTCCCAGTTGCAAGATTGAATAAAACCGACGTCAACCTTATCAACTAAATCTTCAATATTATCAACCTTACCCTTTAATCTAAAACGATTAACAAACCAATCAACTTCATGGTCCTTTCTAAATTCACTAGCCTTAGTAACGTATTCATACTTCATATCCATACAATACTTTTCTAGTTGAGTAGCAAACCCTAAAGGGTGAGAAACGTCTAAACTAACACCGCCAATTTTAATCATAAAATCACCTTTTATTTATTTATTCAAAGATTTTCTATTATAAGATATTATACTAGTAAATTTATGATAATGCAATTACAAAAGATTGACAAAACATTACAATTTCTTTATAATTTATAATAACGAGGTAAAAATATGAATAATTTTATAAAAACTGAAACTGAAACAACTAAATATCTAGAGTTCACAAGCCCTAATTATTATATCTCACATAGGTATAATAAGTTCACCGCTAAGGACGTTTTATCACAGCATATTCACGATACTTACGAGATAATTTTAATAGTGGACGGCGAGTTTAAGTTCCATTATGAAAACACCACAATCATTTGTAAAAAGTATGATATGATTATCACCCCACCTATGCTTTACCACTATTTTGAAACCACCAGTACAGATGATTATGAAAGATACATTTTACTATTAAAAAATAATGAACTTAACAAATCATTAAACATCACACACCCAACCAAAATAAACATTTCTAATAATGAAATTATTAAGTCAATATTTACTAGGCTAGATTATTATGGTGATATGTCAAACAAAAAAGTTTGGGAAAATGATGCTGAAAATATTGTTAACCTTTTAGTTACAGAACTTTTAATCAACATAAAAAATAACGATAGGCACGAGCAATTAGAATATGATAATTCTGCAACCATACTTAATAATATTATTCATTTTATTAATGAAAATATTGAAACGGTTAACACCTATTTAGATATATGTAATCAATTCTTTATTTCTGAAAACTACTTATATAAACTCTTTACTCAAAACTTAAAGCAAACCCCTAAAAAGTATATAGAATTAAAGAAAATCACCAAGGCTGAATATTTGCTTAAGGAAGGCTTAAAGCCTAACGACGTGGCGCAAAAACTTGGCTATAACAACTACGTTTCATTTTATAGAATTTATCTTAAACATTTCAAATCAACCCCTACTAAAAGGCATTTTAAGTAAGGTTAAAATAAATAGCAAAAGGCTATCAATTGATAGCCTTTTTTAATTTGTAAAATAGTAAAAAACAACTTTAATTATATAACACTTTTTGCTTGAACCCAACTAAATACGCCAATATTG
>JAZRDW010000130.1:0-3682 GCA_045660505.1 Christensenellaceae bacterium
GCCTTTTTCTTTGTAAGCGCAGGGAATATTATAAAGCAAATTGCGCTTATTCCAAGTAGGTAAGGGTAGAATAGGAAAGGTATAATTTCCACAGCAGAAACAGCCGTTAAAGTTACTGCCGTTATCATTTGCGCACCGTAAGGAATTATGCCTTGAACAACACTACTAAAAATATCTAAAAGTGATGCCGTTTTTGTGTTGGTTATTCCATATTCATCACTAATATTTTTAGCGATAGGTGCAGCCACAACGATTGCTACTGCATTGTTTGCAGTTGCCACGTCCATAGCAGAAACTAAAACGCTTATACCAAGTTGGCCACCAACTTTGCCTTTAAATATTTTCTTTAACTTCATTACTTTCTGTTTTAGCCTTTTTCTTTGTAAGCGCAGGGAATATTATAAAGCAAATTGCGCTTATTCCAAGTAGGTAAGGGTAGAATAGGAAAGGTATAATTTCCACAGCAGAAACAGCCGTTAAAGTTACTGCAGTTATCATTTGCGCACCGTAAGGAATTATGCCTTGAACAACACTACTAAAAATATCTAAAAGTGATGCCGTTTTTGTGTTGCTTATTCCATATTCATCACTAATAGTTTTTGCGATAGGTGCAGCAACCACTATTGCAACTGCGTTATTTGCTGTTGCCACGTCCATAGCAGAAACTAAAACGCTTATGCCTAGTTGACCACCAACCTTGCCCTTAAACACCTTTTTAATGCCTAAAAGTAAAACTTCAAAGCCACCAAATTCATTAATAAGTGCAGAGAGCATTGTTACTAAAACTGTTACTATAATAACTTCAAACATACTATTAGCCCCTGTGCCAAGAGCAGATACAACTGTTAAAAGTGAAGTGCCAAGCGAAAGTTTAACAATGGTTATTGCCACAATACCGGATAGTAAAACAATAAATACGTTTATGCCAATAATTCCACCTATTAAAACGATAATATAAGGTAAAAGATACCACGCATTAATTTTGTCCGGCGTATAGGTGGTGTTAGTTGTTTCAGAACTAGCAAACAAAACCAACAAAACAATTGTTAAAATTGCAGCAGGCAAAGCAATAATAAAATTTTCTTTAAACTTATCTTTCATTTGGCAACCTTGTGTAGAAGTTGCAGCAATAGTTGTATCAGAAATAAAAGACAAATTATCCCCAAACATTGCGCCACCAACAATAGAACCAACTAGGATAGGTAATGATACCCCCGTTGAAGTTGAAATTGCAACGGCTATAGGTGAAATAACTGAAATTGTGCCGATAGAAGTTCCCATTGAAGTTGAAACAATGCAAGAAACCAAAAATAGCACTAGCGCTGAATAGTTAGATGGAATAAAACTCAAAAATAAGTCGGCAACGGTTTTAGCACCTTCCTTACCAAGCACGCCTGAAAAAACGCCTGCTAGTAAGAAAATTAAAATCATAATAATTATATTGTTATCGTTAAGCCCTTTTGCCATTACTGAAAGTTTATTATCAAAAGAAAGACTTTTGTTTTGAATGCAAGCAACAAGTATGGCTATCATAAAGGCAACAACCACACTCATGGCATAAAAGTCGTTAAAAATAATGCCAAAGCCAATAAAAACGATTAGGAACACACCGATAGGTAAAAGCGCCCAAGGGTTGCCTTTTTTTTGCGAATTATTATCCATAGTTTTTTCCTCAAACAATTAAAGATTATATATTACTTAATAAAAAAAGTCAAATATATAAGCAATGAAAGGCAAATGCTATAAAATAAATTTATAATTTAAACAATTAAAATAAAAAATTTATTTAAAAGTGCAAAAGTCAAATTAGTTAATATACACTTCATATTAAATGTGCTATAATATAAAAGATAAATTTAGCATTGTGTTTTTTAAGGGTTATACATAAAAGGGTGTAAATATGCAAGTAGTTATAAAAAAGTTTGAAGAACTAACTAATTATGAAGTTTATAATATTTTGAAATTGCGTTCAGAAGTTTTCGTAGTGGAACAAGACTGTGTGTATTTAGATGCTGATGGCGTAGATTTAAAGTCATACCACGTTTATCTAAAAGATAATGATGAAATTGTTGCTTACTTAAGGGTTATAGATAAAGGGGATAGGCTAGAAGAAGTTTCTATCGGCAGGGTAATTTCACGCTATCGCAGAAAAGGGCTTGGCAGTATTATTATGCGTGAAGGCATTAAGGTCGCTAAAGAAAAGTTTAATGCAAAAAAAATTAAGATAGGTGCGCAAGCCTATGCCGTGCCTTTCTATGAACAAGTTGGCTTTAAGGTTATCCCTAACGGCGAATATATTGAAGATGGTCAACCACACGTTTATATGATTTACAACGGATAATATAAAAAACACTTGCTTAATAGGTAAGAATTTAATAAATCTATTGACAAGTGCTTGAATTTATGTTATATCTATTATTAATTTAGACAAAGGAGAAAAATTATGGAAGGTACTTTTTGGGCGTTCTTGCCCGCTATCATTGCAATCGTACTTGCCTTAATAACTAAACAAGTTTACGTTTCGTTGTTTCTAGGTATTTTCGTAGGTGCTTTGATGTACACAGGTGGGGACCCTATTAACGGGCTTTTTATCTTGTTTAAGGTAATGAGTGAAAAGGTTGGGGCAAACGTTCCTATTATAGTGTTCTTGGTTGTTTTAGGTATACTCGTTATACTTATGCAAAAATCAGGTGGCGCTAAAGCCTATGGCGAATGGGCAGGTAAGACTATTAAGTCAAAGAGTGGTGCATTAGCCGCTACTGCAGGGTTAGGTTGCTTAATTTTCGTTGACGACTATTTTAACTGCTTAACGGTTGGTTCAGTTATGCGCCCTGTAACCGATAGGTTTAACGTTTCAAGGTCAAAACTATCATACATTATTGACGCAACTGCTGCGCCTATTTGTATTATAGCACCTATTTCAAGTTGGGCGGCGGCTGTTGCCGGTGAACTTGAAGGGGACGGCTTAGTAATGTTTATGAGCACTATTCCATTTAATATTTATGCAATTTTAACTATTATAATGGTTTTCGCATTATGCTTTTTGAAGTTTGACTTTGGTAAGATGAAAAAGAACGAAACCTTTACTGAAATGACTGGTGACGTTCATAGTGGTGTTGCAAACGATAATGCTAGTGGCGCGGAAGTTACAGCAAACCCTAAGGGCAGAGTTATTGACCTTATTATTCCTGTTATCATCTTAATTGTTTGTTGTGTTGGCGGTATGATTTATACTGGTTTCTTCTATAACTGGGATACAGGTTTAATCGGCAAAGAACTTCAATCTGCAAACGTTATTGAAGCCTTCTCTAACTGTGATGCAGGAATGTCACTAGCAATAGGTTCAACAATTGCGCTAGTAATAATTTCAATTTACTATATGATTAGAAAAACTGCGACGTTTACCGAAATTACAGGTAGTTTTGTTGAAGGATTTAAGGCAATGGTTCCAGCAATCTTGATTTTAACGTTCGCTTGGTCAATTTCTGGTATTATGGGCGCTAAGGGTGGATACCTTGATGCGCAAGCATTTGTTCAAAACAACTTAGCAAATAGTTCTTTCCCACAATGGTTATTCCCTGCTATATTCTTTATTTTAGCAGGTGCAATTGCTTTCGCAACCGGTACAAGTTGGGGAACTTTTGGCGTATTAGTTCCTATCGCAGTTACCATTTTAGGTGGC
>JAZRDW010000131.1:0-2984 GCA_045660505.1 Christensenellaceae bacterium
TTTTTTTGGTTTTTTATAATAAAATATATTAAGGAGAAAAATTATGAAGCAATTTAGGTTTAAATATTCACCACTAGTTTTAGTGCTAATAGGCTTGGTTTTGGTTATTTCACTTTTAGGGCTTGGGTTTAATATTTTTAATATTATCGTCACAAAAGAGCAAGGCTTTACCTTGATTTCTTACTATATAATAGTTGTATTAACGGCGTTCATTTTAGTTTTAGCAATATCTATTGCCGTTTATGGTAAATATAAAATTAAAAATGGTTATCTTTACTCTTATTTTGGATTTATTTTAAGCAAGATTAAGGTTGAAGATATTGCTGAAATAGTGCATTTTAAGGATAGCGATAAACTAGTTCTTTATACTAAAGACAATGCTTATACAATTATAGTGATTGTGCCTAAATATTATAATGATTTTGTATTATCTATTAGGGAAGAAAATAGCAAAATTAAATTTGATATTAAAATTAAAGAAATTAACGAAAAATAACCCCTAATTTTACATAAAAATCGTATATATAAAAAATTTTTTTATTCATTTTGTTGACATATAAAAAAAATAGTAGTAAACTTTAAGAAAATATAGTTGTCCGGTAGGTAAGGCTACCATAGGGATACGGATTGCTGCCGCAAAATAGTGGAGACACTATGAGATGGTATGAACAAACCTAGTCGAAAACAAGGCTAGATTTAACGCAGTTTCATTGCCCTACGGTGCTAAAACCAGTATGGTTGCTTCGCTAAAAAGTTTTAGTGTTGTATTTTGCTTTTAACCTGCCGAATTTATGCAGGTTTTTTTATTTACTTAAAAGGAGGCTTGAAATGACGGAACAATTAGAAATTCTATATGAAAATCTTTCTGCGTATTTTGAAATGCGTAAGTTTGCCGATTTGCGCATTCTGCTTCTTGATATGGAGCCTGCCGATATTGCTATATTTATGGAAGAACAACTTAACGAAAAAGAAAGGTTAAGATTTTTTAGACTTTTACCTAAAGAACTTGCTAGTGACGTTTTTGTTGAATTTGAATCTGATATCCAAGAAGAACTTATCCACTCTTTTTCTGATAACGAAATTAGGGAAGTTATTGAAGATATGTTCTTAGACGACGCCGTTGATATTATTGAAGAAATGCCTGCTAACGTTGTTAAAAGGCTATTAAAGAACGCTTCGCCTGAAAACAGAAAACAAATAAACGATTTGTTAGAATACCCTGACGATTCTGCAGGGTCTATTATGACCACCGAATACGTTTCGCTTTCTGCTAGTATGACGGTTGAAAGTGCTTTTGATAAGATTAGAAGAACGGGCGTTAACAAGGAAACAGTTTACACTTGCTACGTTACGGATAGAAAGAAAAAATTAGTAGGCGTTGTGACCGTTCGTGATATGCTTTTAAGCGATAAATCTGAAATTATAGCGCACATTATGGAAGAAAATTTTATCGCCGCTGAAACGCTAGAAAATAAAGAAGACGTTGCGTTAAAGTTTTCTAAATACGACTATTTAGCACTACCTGTTGTTGATAAAGAAGGGTGCTTAGTTGGTATCGTTACCGTTGACGACGCTGTGGACGTTATCCAAGAAGCAGCAACCGAAGATATCCAAAAGATGGCGGCTATTTTGCCTACCGAAAAACCTTACTTAAAACAATCAACCTTTAGTGTTTGGATGGCGCGCGTTCCGTGGCTATTACTATTGATGATTTCAGCAACCTTTACTAGTATGATTTTATCACACTACGAACAAAGTTTATCTACCGTTCTATTCGCTTTCGTGCCTATGCTAATGGGTACTGCGGGGAACGCAGGCAACCAGTCTTCATCAACGGTTATCCGTGCTTTAGCCTTAAACGAAGTTGAGTTTAAGGATATATTTAAAGTTATTTTAAAAGAATTATTAACTGCATTTTTGGTGGGCTTAACCGTTGCAGTAGTATGCTTTTTGAAACTTTACTTTATTGATAGTTTGTATAATGAAGTCACCTTAGAAGTTTCAATAGTTGTTTCTGTAGTTTTACTTGTTTCTATAGTTATGGCAAAACTTGTGGGCGCGCTTTTACCACTTTTTGCAAAGATTTGTAAACTTGACCCTGCAGTTGTTGCAAGTCCGTTTATGACAACTATCGTTGACGTGTTGGCTTTAATAATTTATTGCGCTATTTCAATACCTATTCTAGCGTAAACTTAAATTTAAAATATTAAAAGCAGATAGATTTTTCTATCTGCTTTTTTTGTTGTTTAATAGTTAAAAGGTAATTGTAAATTTGTTCTTTAAAGTAGTTGGAATTTCCTTTTCTTTAGGAAGTTCTGGCCCACAAGAGAAAGAACCAACGCCACGCATTGCTAAATCAACGCAAACGCAAACAAAGTTGTTTTTAGGAAGTTCAAAATTGTGTTTCGTGCTAAATAACTGTTTTGCCAAATAAAAGGGTAATCTTTTCTTTACTTTGGTTTTCAAAAGTTAAAAGCCCATCTTCATTATTTAAAGTAGTTGTTATGCGATAATCGGTAATGTGTTTTTCAGGTCGTTTTAAAATATACACGCTTCTAAAAATACCAGAAAAACGGAACTTATCTTGGCATTCTAAAAATGTAGAAACGCACCATTTTAACACGATAACGTCAATAGTATTTTCGCCGTTAAATACTAAAGAAGTTATATCAAATTCACTTGTTGAGTGTGATATTTGTGAATAACCCTTATAAATACCGTTAATATAAAGGTAAAAACAACTATCAACACCTTCAAAGTTTATATAGTATTTTTCGCCTTGCTTTTTATCTAAATTAAAAGTTCTTCTATAATGCCAGCAAGGGTTTTCATTAGGAATATGCCCTTTTATCACAGCGAAAGGATAACGATAGTTTAAGTATTGGATTTGGTCATACCCGTGCATTTGCACGCAAGACGGAACAGGTATTGTTTCGGTTAAGTTTTCGCTTAAACTAACTTCTTCTAGGCATTGGTGTTGCTTA
>JAZRDW010000132.1:0-1827 GCA_045660505.1 Christensenellaceae bacterium
TTCGTGTTCTAATAAACCTTCACTCTTAAGTTCGCCTGTTAATTCTTCAAACACAGAAATTATTTCGTTTGAAATTCTTCTTCCAACTACCTTTAACCCTGAAATATCAAACATTGATGGGTCTGCACGGCGTTCAATATAGTTTTCTCTCTTAATATTAGGGTCGTCAATAGGTGTTTCTGGGTTAACCCAACGGATTAAATCTCTTGGGCATTGGTCACCTGCTGGAGCGCATAAACCTAATACTTGAATTTTCCTACCAAAGTGTTTTTGTAAATTTTCTTTAACCTTGCCCCAATAGTCTGCAGAAATAAAACTTCTGTGTTCAACAACTTGCGCTGGGCATGCAATATTTGCAATTACACCAGAAAGTTCTTTATTTTCGTCGTATGTATAAATAAGTTCAACGCCACTATCGTTGCCTGCTTCTAATTCAGTAAAGTTTGCTTTATTTACGTCACCCCACATTTTAGCAGAGCTATCATCATAGCAAACACGGCGGTTCATACCAACAACTGCCCTACCAAATGCGTTTTGGTAGTATGCAGGTTTTCTATTATTCCATGCTTCAATAACAGCCTTGCAAATAGAATCAACTAAAATATCTAAGCATTCGGCTGGGCTTAAACATTCTTCATTGCTAACTAATGGTTGATATTCCATTTCTTCTGGAAGAACTTGCTTTAAGTAGTTAAGTGTTCCGTCTGCGCCGTTTTGCCTTTCTTGATAGCCTAAATAACTTGTTCTATCATAAAGCATAGAAGTATGTGAGTGAATTGAACTAACTATAATTTTATCTAGTGGTAAATCAATTTTACCTTGTAATTTTTCTCTAACTTCCACCATAACGTTATAGCCGATAGCAACGATATCGCAAGCAGCAATAACCATTTGGTCGTTATCACTTTCTAGTGCAAAAGCAGTAACGGTTATAGGGCTTTCAACTTCATCAGTAATTCTTTCAAAGAATTGACCTGCTAAATTAATTTTTGTACCTTTTTTTGGGGTCATATCAATTTCTGACCAACCGATTTTAATTTGTGCCATAATTTTCTCCTTTAAATGCAGTAAATATATTTTAACACACCAGTAATAGTAATGTCAATATCAAATGAATTTTTATATAGATTTTTACTTAAAATTTATTGTTTATTCTTTCTAAAGTTTCCCTAACCAAAATATCCCCGCCAACGTGACCTGTATAGCCACTTGAAACGTATGCTGAATAGTGGCTACCTTCTTCTGCCTTTTTAGTTGGTAAATAGCCTTCACAACCACAAGCAAGTTGAACTAAAATAGTTTGTTTTGCTTTACTTCTTGCCCTAATTTGATTGCCGTAATTTAAGAACAGTTCAAATGGAGAAGTTGCAATTGCTATATCGCCAAATCTAGCGATATGTACTTCTGCCTTAAAGGTGTTAAACTTTTGTTGTAGTTTATATCTGCCCATAGTCCCTGCGTGAACGTGGAGTTTAGCGCTGTCTTCAAAAGAAAGTCTTCTGCCCCTATTCTTTTCAATGAACTTATCAATTTGTTCCATTGCATTTTCATATTCAGCAATAGTTACCCTTCTTAATGGAAGTGATAATTCTATAGTTTCGTGTTCTAAAATTCCTTCGCTCTTTAATTCGCCTGTAAGTTCTTCAAATACAGAAATTATTTCGTTTGAAATTCTTCTGCCAACTACCTTTAACCCTGAAATATCAAACATTGATGGGTCTGCACGGCGTTCAATATAATTTTCCCTTTTAATATTAGGGTCGTCAATAGGTGTTTCTGGGTTAACCCAACGGATTAAATCTCTTGGGCATTGGTCACCTGCTGGTG
>JAZRDW010000133.1:0-3081 GCA_045660505.1 Christensenellaceae bacterium
TAGTCGGTACCGCATACTTTTTCTTTCAGAACAGTAACGGATTCGCGCCCGGCGGTGTAGCCGGTCTTGCTACCATAACCCACTATCTTGTTTCTGATCATGTAGGATGGTCAGTGCTTATGTTGGCGTTTAATCTTCCGATATTTGTTCTTGTAAGTGCATTTGTTGATAAAAAACTCGGATTTATACTTGTTCTCTACATGCTTGTCCAATCGGCAATGCCTGAGCTCTATGAAATGCTTGGCGCAAGACCTTATTGCCTTGTAAATAATAATGAAGATTTTAATATTGTGTTCGCTTGTATAGCAACGGGTGTTATTTCTGGTTTTGGTTTTTCACTTATGCTTAAAAGGTTTGGCGCAAGCGGTGGTACATACGGGATTTCAGCATTAATAAAACACGCTAAACCTGAAACTAACATAGCATACGTTTCCTTTATTATGGATACAAGCGTGGTAATTATTGCTTTCTTTGTATACGGCATGAAAATAACGCCGGCAATGTGCACTCTACTAAACCTATTTATTGCTAATATTATTGTTGATAACGGGCTTAGTGGTATTAAAAACGGATATAAGTTTGAAATTATTACAAATGAACCAAATGCGTTGGCAGAAGAATTAATGACCAAATTAAAGCACGGCGTAACTGAAATTAATGTTCACGGGATGTATTCTGATACCGATAAATATTTGCTTGTTTGTATTATAAATAAGCGCCAAATAGGTGAAATAATGAAAATATTAAATAATCACCCAGAAACCTTTGCAAGTTTTGAAAAGGTTAACGAAGTGTTTGGCAATTTTAAAAGAAAAGTTTAGAGTATTTATTTTTGGAGGATTTTATGATTCATTCTTTTTTAATTATAGGTCAATCAAATATGGCTGGGCGTGGTTTTATTGCTGATGCTGAACCACTAGACACGCTTGATGGTAGATTAAAGGTTATGCGCAATGGTAGGTGGGAACTTATGTACCGTCCAGTTAACCCAGATAGGCCAACAGCTGGTATTTGTTTAGCAGAAAGTTTTGCTAAAGCCTACGCTCAAGACCACCCTGAAACACAAGTTGGCATTATTCCTTGTGCTGATGGTGGAACGTCGTTAAATCAATGGGCTGAAAGCGGATTATTATTTGATAATGCTGTATACCACGCAAAACTAGCAATGCGCACTTCACATTTAGTTGGTATTTTGTGGCATCAAGGCGAAGCAGATTGTGGATATCAACTTTATCCATTATATTTAGAAAAAATAACAAAAATTATGGAGGCGCTTAGAAAAGAACTTAACGACCCAACTTTACCTATTGTTGTTGCTGGGTTGGGGGAATTTTTAGTTAATTACCCAAAAGCACCACACTTTGAAAACTACGTTCATATAAACAACACCTTGCAAGAATTTGCATCAACTTTTCCACATACAGCCTTTGCTAGTGCAGAAGGGTTAAAGGATAATGGGGACAGTTTGCATTTTAACACTAAATCATTATACGAATTCGGTTTAAGATATTATGATGCGTTTAAGACGGTTGAAGATAAAAACCGTGTGTTTGATGAAAAATCTAAAATGGATGATGCAATTCGTACGGAAATGGAATTACTTTAATAAATAATTTAAAATTAAAAAAGCCACTTATATCTATAAGTGGCTTTAACTTTTTAAAATTATTGTTTACTTGGTTTACACTCAATTAAAACGCATTTTTTAGAATAAACAGAAAACTTATTTTTAGAAGAATACGGCAAAAAGAAATAATCACCCTTTTAAATTCTTTAATATAATTTTCGCCCCTAATTTCGCCCTTTCCGTCAACGCAAATGTATACGGCTGGGGCAAAGTCCATTGTGAAGTTTCCGCCCGTTAAAGTGTGTCTATTTTCGGCAAAACAACTGAAATCTTAAAACATATATAGAGTAATAAATAAACAACTAATAAAAACGCTAAATGAATTTCATTTGGCGTTTTTTTATTAATAATCATAATTAACCTATTTTACGACATAAATATTAGTTAGTTGACGTGTAAAAACGACTAATATCTGTGGATATGTGGATAATTTTTAGGGGTTATCAACATTTAAGGTGATTTATGTTTGTTATAAAAAAGAGTAGTATAGTAATCGTTGCCGTGTTAATTGCAACAATTTTAACAACTTTTGTATGCTTAAGCGCTATCAATTTGTTTCCTGTCAGTGAAACCTATTCTAATAGAATAAAAATTCTTTTAGATGCTGGGCATGGTGGTGTAGATGGTGGGGTAACGGGTGTTAATACTGGTGTAAAAGAAAGCGAATTAAATTTAGCAGTTGTTAAAAAGTTGGAAAAAGATTTTACAAGCGCAAACTTTATAGTTAGTTTAACAAGAAAAAATGATGCTGGTTTATACGGGGTTGCAACCAAAAATCTTAAAAGAAAAGATATGGAAAAACGCCGTGATATAATTTTACAAGAAAAACCTGATATTGTTATAAGTATTCATATGAATAAATATAGTTTATCAACGCGTAGGGGTGCGCAAGTGTTTTATAAGGCTAATGATGAAACTGCAAAAATACTTGCCCAAAGTGTTCAAGATAGTCTAAATTCTATGGAACAAGCAGTAAGGCAATGTTCAATTTTAACGGGCGATTATTATATTCTTAATTGTAGTGATTATCCATCAATTATAGTAGAATGTGGATTTTTATCTAGCCCCGAAGATGAAAAATTGTTAACTAGCCAAAACTACCAAGAAGATATAAGTTATCATATTCTAAAAGGTGTTGTATCTTATTTAGCAAAAGCATCTTATAACGATAGTGCTGAATTTTAATTTTTATTTAAACCCAAACCAAAATGTTTGGGTTTTTTATTGCGAAAATATAAAAAATATTGTATAATTATAATTAATAAAAATGGGGTAGGTTTAATTTGTTTAAATTAGGCGAAATAATGGATAAGAATAAGGCTAAAAACCTTAATCCTATAGTGCTTGCTTTTGTTGGTGATGCAGTTTATTCGCTATTCGTTAGAGAGAAGTTAACTTTTGAAACGGATTTTAAGGCTGGTGCGCTTAATGCTTTATCCGTAAAGGAAGTTAAC
>JAZRDW010000134.1:0-5342 GCA_045660505.1 Christensenellaceae bacterium
TACCAAACATATATACGCCCGTGTTTACGATAGGGATAAGAAGTGAACTAAGTCACACATGAACCGCTTGATCACCGAATTCAGGAATGCCGTATAATAGCCCTGAAATTGTGCCGGCAAGCGTTGTTTTGCCTATACACATTATTGTTAAAATAACTGGGTTTGTTTGAAACAAAAATGCGGTTGATGGTTCTTGACCAAGCACGGCCATTGTTATAAAAACAACCAAGCCACAAACAAAACCAACTATCGTTCCCCCTAAAGCACCAAGCATTATCCCTGCAAGGGCGATAGGTATTAAACTAAAGTTAAGCGTTACGCCGAACATAGGTATTGCACTTGCAAATAATTGCAACACGATAACAAGCCCTATAAGTATGCCCAAAAGGGCTACCCTTTTAGCCGTGAAAAAACTTTCCTTTTCCATTTTAGCCTCCAATCGAATTCTTTTAATAGATATCCGTTGTAAAAAAAATTATGCCTTTAATTAAAGTCAACTTTTAAAAAAACTTAAATAATTGCCTATAGACTTTATTATTTTATCACAAAAAATTAGGTTTAGCAATTAAATAAAGGCTGTTTGTAACATTTTTTAATATAACTAAATATATTGATAATATGAAACAAACGCAAAACCAAAATTTATACATAGGCGGGCGTTTCACTACTTTGGAGGTAATATATGAACGGTTTTGACTTTTTTGGCAATAATTGTTGCCTATGGATTTTAATTATTCTTTTAATCATTTGTCTTTGCAAAAGTGGTTGTTTAAATAGTATTTTTAACAGTTGCTACTGCCTACCTGTTGCACTACTTCTTATTTGTTGCTTATGCAAAAACGGCAATAACGGATTCCTTGGTGGGTTCGGTTGCGGTTGCAAATAATAAATAGTTAGTTTACTTTTTAATTAAAGTTAACAAAAAAGCACGACTCACAATGTAGCCGTGCTTTTTATTTTTTTATTCTAAACCTTTTGCTTTTCTCTTTAACCTTGTTTCAGTATCAAGCGTTTTCTTCCTAATACGAACGTTTTTAGGCGTTATTTCAAGCATTTCATCATCATTGATAAATTCCATTGCTTCTTCTAAACTCATTAGTTTTGGGGTTTCCAACCTTAATGCGTCGTCACTACCAGATGCACGAGTGTTAGTTAAATGCTTTTTCTTGCATACGTTAACGCTAATATCTTCGTTTTTAGGGGAAACGCCAACAACCATACCTTCGTATACTTGTGTGCCTGCGCCTATAAATAATTGTCCCCTGCCTTGTGCGTTGAACAAGCCGTAAGTGACTGCTTCGCCTGTTTCAAATGCTACTAGTGAACCTGTTGACCTTCTTTCAATTTCGCCCTTAAATTCTTCATAACCATAGAAAATAGTGTTAAACACGCCTTCGCCACGGGTTTCGGTTAAGAATTGACTTTTATAACCAAATAATCCCCTAGCAGGCACTTTGAATTCTAACCTAATTCTACTACCTATGTTTTCCATTTGGATAAGTTCGCCTTTTCTAACGCCCATGCTTGAGAAAACGCTACCCGTTTTATCTTCAGGCACGTCAACGACAAGCCTTTCCATAGGTTCTAAAATCTTTTCGCCATCCATTTTATACATAACTTTTGGCGCGCCAACTTGGAATTCATAGCCGGCACGGCGCATTGTTTCTATTAAAATTGAAAGGTGCATTTCACCCCTACCACAAACCCTGTAAGAGTCTGCAGAATCAGTTTCTTCCACCCTTAAAGAAACGTCTTTAAGCATTTCCTTAAACAACCTATCACGAAGATGACGGGTGGTGACAAACTTACCTTCTTTACCTGCAAACGGACTATCGTTTACCGAAAATAACATTTCAACCGTAGGTTCACTAATCTTAACGAAAGCAACCGGTTCAACAAGCGAAGGTGCGCAAATGGTATCGCCGATAGAAATATTTTCAATACCACTAACGCAAACTATATCGCCTGCTTTAGCACTTTCAACGGCTACCCTATTAAGCCCTTCAATTTGATATATGCTTACTAACTTGCCCCTAACTTCTTTACCCTTAACGTTATAGTTGCAAGTTTGAACTTCTTGGTTAACTGCAACCTTTCCCCTTTCAATTCTACCTATACCGATACGCCCAACGTATTCGTTATAGTCAATTGAAGAAACAAGCATTTGGAAAGGCTCATCCATTTCAACTTCTTGTGGCTCAAAATGGTTTACTATAGTATCAAATAACGGCGTTAAATCTTTACCTTCTTCTCTATAATCTAAAGTTGCAGTTCCTGCCCTACCAGAACAGAATATTATAGGGCTTTCAATTTGGTCATCACTAGCGTTTAGGTCAAATAAAAGTTCTAAAATTTCATCTTGAACTTCAGAAAGCCTTGCGTCTGGACGGTCAATTTTATTTACTACTATTATTAATTTATGGTTAAGTTCTAACGCTTTTTGCATAACAAACCTTGTTTGTGGCATAGGTCCTTCACAAGCATCAACCAAAACTAAAACGCCGTTTACCATTTTCAAAACACGTTCAACTTCCCCACCAAAGTCTGCGTGGCCAGGGGTGTCAACAATGTTTATCTTTACGCCGTTATAAAAGGCAGAAGTATTTTTGGCTAAAATGGTTATTCCCCTTTCCCTTTCTATATCGCCAGAGTCCATAACCCTATCCATAACTTCTTGGTTATCCCTAAAGATACCACCTTGTTTTAGCATTTCATTAACCAAGGTTGTTTTGCCGTGGTCTACGTGCGCTATTATTGCAACGTTTCTAACATCTGTTCTCTTCAAAATTCAAGCCTTCCTTTAATAAGTTTATCTTTTCCCTTTTATCATAACATTTTCAATAACGCAATAAGCGTTTTAGCATCATTTATTTTATTAGAAGAAATCATTTCTTTTAATTCTTCTTTAGTAAACCACTTGCAAGTTAAAAATTCCCCGTCATCTAGGTTTTGTTTAGTTTCTTCTAGTTCACTAGCCTTGTAAATTCTAATAACTTCGTTAGTGTATCCTGGTGATGGAAACACATCAAACAACTTTTCAATCTTGTTTGCCTTTATACCACACTCTTCTTCTAGTTCACGAAGGGCTGTATCTTCAGGGTCTTCCCCCTTATTAAGTTTACCTGCAGGAAGTTCCCAAATTTCTTGTTTATAAGGGTAACGGAATTGTTTAACTAAAACAACCTTATTATCCTTTTCACAATAGACGCAACTGCCCCCGTTATGTTCAATAAATTCACGGTTAGCACTATCGCCGTTAGGCAAAAGAACTTCATCTTTTCTAACGGTTAAGATTTTGCCTTCAAATATATAATGCTTATTTATTGTTTTTTCTTCAAATTGCATTTGCAATATCCTTGATTAATTTATTGATTTTGTTTACACGCCCAAAAAACCTAAAAGGCATACTTTTTGCCACGTATTTATAAGCGATAAAAGCATATTCTAAGGCATCTTTATCTTCACTATCCAAAACGTTTGCAAGCATATCAATAACTAAAACCACTTCTTTCTTAACTTGGTCTTTTAACTTGCTTTCTTTAATTTTAGTTTTATCTTTAAGTAGAAGTTCTTTAATTTTTTTAAGACTAACGCCATAAGCCTTTTGCAATAATTCCCTATCACGCTTTTCAGTTTGTTCTTTTTCTTCCATTTCCCTTTTAATGCGTGTTTCTTCTTGCGTTAAGGCTTCAATAGGGTCTTGAAGTTTGCCTTCTATAACCTTATCCATAAGCAATTTAACTGTATTCTTAAAAGGCTTAATCATTGCGTTGATAAATGCATCATAAGAAGAAGAATTAGAGCCGTCAACAAAGAAATATTTATTTAAGTATTCACTTAAATCTATCCTTTTAGCATCAATATCTACTAAAACGTTAAAAATAAATGCTAAAAGTTCCCTTGATGAAGATGGCAAAATAAACTCACCTTTATCTGAAGATAAATGTTGGCTTTTAACTAAATATTTCTTTTTAGCATCTTCATAATCAAAGTTTAACAAGCAGTTCTTAAAAAGTGCTAAAAGCGTATCTGAACTTGCAATTGTTTTAAGGAATGATGCCAACTTTACGTCTGCTAAAATATACTTACTATCAATAAGTTCATCAGCGCGTTCTAAAAATAAATTTAATTCTTTTTCTTTGTTCACTTTTTTATCCCCCTTTTAACACAACGAATATTGAATAAAAAAATCTTTATTATTTGATATAAATATCCATTATCAATTCTTCATCTTATTATAACACATAAAGGCTAGTTTATAAACTTTTTTTGTCATAATTTTGCAAAATTTTCATTAAAGTTCTTTACAAATCAATATTTTATGCTATAATTAACGCAATAGTATTATGGAGATTTTTGTATTATGCAGGTCAAAGGTGATTCATCACTTAACAAATTAATATTGTTGTTCGTCTTTGACAAGATGGAAGTTCCGTTAAGCGAAAATACTGTGCTTGATATGTGCTGTTCATCAAACAACTGGTTAGCGTATATGGACTGCCAACCTATTTTGAACCAACTGCTTGAATGTGGTTGGCTTTACAACATAGGTAATCAAGGCGAGCCCCTTTATACCATTACGCCAGATGGGCGAATTTGCTTGGCAAACTTCTTTATTAAAATACCGGCGTCTACCCGTGAAGAAATTTCTTTATTCGTTAAAAACAATAGAACGAAGTATCGCAGAAAACAAGAGTGTGTTGCCGATTATTTTATGAATAAAGATGGAACTTATACGGCATACTTAAAAATTATTGAACCTGCCCAACCTGTTTTAGAATTAAAACTTGTTGTTCCAAATCGCCAAATCGCCAAAGATATTTATAAAAAGTGGGGCGAAAAAGCGGCTGACGTATATAGAAATCTCTATGAAAACTTAGTTGACTAATTTTTTTAACTTGAAGGAGAATATTTATGCAAACTTACATTACTAAAGGCACTTGTTCTAGGCAAATTTTATTTGACGTTACCCCCGATATGACCGTTACTAACGTTAAGTTTATAGGTGGTTGTTCAGGGAACTTGCAAGCAATAGCAAGGCTTGTTGATGGCAAACCCGTTGATGAAGTTATTTCCACACTTAAAGGTATTAAGTGTAGGGCAAACACTTCTTGTGGTGACCAGTTGGCCACAGCGTTAGAAGAATATAAATATAAACTTTCTAACCCAGAACCACCAAAAAAGTGATAATTTAATATCCATATATTGTTAAAAGCGTTGCTAAAAAGCAACGCTTTTTATTTGTAAAATACTGCTAAAAACCCATTTTTTAAAAAGGGGTTGATTTTTTTAAGATTTTTTGGTATAATAAGGTAAAAGAAGTTTTGCCCTTTTTCTAATTT
>JAZRDW010000135.1:0-2813 GCA_045660505.1 Christensenellaceae bacterium
AACGCAAGTAGTAAACTTTATAAGGCAAACGCAACCGATAGTTATAAAATGGTGGGGGTAGTAACTCACGGCAATCTATACTTAATGAGTAGCGTTCCTTTCGTAACTCTAGCAGATAAAACCGTTGGCGTAATAGGGCAAGGTTTAGTGCCAGATTTAACTTTTAGAACAATTCTAAACAATAACAAATTAAAGGTAAGTGTTAAAGCGTAATTTATGAATAAATTAAACAAGGGGTTAAACTTAATATTAACTATATTGCCTATCGTTGCTATATTTATTATTTGGGCTTTGGCAAGTTTAGTTATTAATAATCAATATATATTGCCTTCTTTAGGGCAAACTTTTAGCGCGCTTATTTTAGTTTTAAGAACTAAAAGTTTTTATATTGCTTTTTTTAACACCTTTTTAAGAAGTTTAATTTCTTTTTTAATTTCATTTATTCTTGCCGTTTTACTTGCTTACTTAACGCATAAATCTAAAATAGCAGAAAAAGTTGTTTTACCTATAATAATTATAATGCGCGCCTTGCCAACCATTGCAATAGCATTACTATTAGTGTTTTGGGTTAATTCTTTTATAGCGCCTATAATAGTGACAATGCTTGTTGTTTTTCCAACCATTTACACAATGGCGAAAAATGCTTTTGACGGGGTTGATAGGGAAGTTTTAGAAATGAGTGCCGTTTGTGGTGCAAACAAGTTCCAAACTTTTAAGCATATTATTGTGCCTTGCGTATTGCCTGAAATTTTAGTTATAATAGGTTCAAACTTAAGTTTAAACCTTAAACTTATGGTCGCCGCCGAAGTGCTTTCTTCAACGGCAAATTCAATAGGGCTTATGTTAAACACTTCAAAAGTGTATTTTGAAGTTGCACCTATGCTTGCAATAATTATTATTTGCGTTTTAGTTGGGCTAATTATTGAAGTTGTTTTTAATAGTATTTCCAAAAAAGTAGGGGAGTGGAAGTAAATAAAAAAGCATAAAAACAATTTTTGTTTTTATGCTTTTAATTTTTGTTTAATTATTTTTAATTAAAGTTTAACAACTTGATAATTTGTATCGTGCAGGGTAAAATCTTTATCCTGCATTTTATTTGTTAAAATAACTTTATTTTCCCCATCATCATAAACGGCAAAAACCGAAATATTTGGGTGAGAATTAATAAGCGATTTAATAAATAAAACTATTTCAGAATTTTCTTTTTTCTCAATAGAATATTCCATTAAACAAAGTGCCGTGGTCAACGCATCACTTATATCACCGCTTAATCCTAAAATAGTTGCGCTTGCAATATTAGTTTTTGTTGGATAGCCCGTTTTTGGGTTTATTATATGGCAAAACTTTTCACCATTAGTGGTTAAATAAAACCTTTCATAATCACCACTTGTTGAAAGGGAAATATCATTTTTATCTTTTAGGTTAACCGATATAAAACTTTTACCGCTATTATCCCTAGGGTGGCGAATAGAAAGAGTATCAACTGAAAGCAAATATAAACTGCTACCACCAACGCTTATATACCCTTTTGTATGCCCAGCGTCTTTTAATATTTTACCTGCTAAGTCCACTGCATAGCCCTTAACTATTCCACCTAAATCTATTTTAGTGTTTTGGTTGGTTTTTTTAATGGTTTTATTTTCAAAATCAATATTAATATTTTTATAGTCAACGCTTTCTATTACTTGGTTAATTTCTTCTTGTAAAGGCGGGGTATAGTTAGTGTTGTAAAGAAAAGGTGCAAAACCCCACAACTTAACTAAAGGGTAAACGCTAATATCAAAAAGTGAAGTTAAGTTATAAGCACTATCAATTGCGCTAAAAACTTTTACGCCGTGTTGGGTTAAAGTTAAACTTTCATTTTCTTTAATAGCGTTAAACTTATAAGTAAAAGAATTTATATTGTCTAAACTAAACTCATTTTCTAAACTAGTAAAAAGGTTTTTAATTTCATTTTCCGTTTGTTTAGAAATAGACTTATCGTTAGACTGAATATGGATAGGGGTATTAAAACAATAAAAATCAATGCCACTGCCCTTATTAGTGCAAGCACAAAACGAAAAAACGAATATTAAAGTTAAAAACAAAGCCAAAAATTTTTTTAACATTATTAAAAAACACCGCCTAAATAGATTTTAATTTATCTTATATATAATTATATATAAAAATCTTGTAAAAATCAAATTTATATTGACAAAGTTTGCTTGCTTTGCTAAAATAATACTTGTATTTGTTTTTTTAGAAGTGAAAAATAATATTAAAGGTGAAAAATGCCAAGATATAAGGTTGCAGATATAATCTTTGACGCTAAACTTAATTTTGATTATACTGAAAAATTATGTAAAAAATATGAATATTTAGGGGAAGAAGAGCCACATTTTAGCGTAGCGATTACTGATGAAGATATTTTAAATGAAACTATTAGCGACCTTTACCCAAAATGGTATTTAGAAAGTTTGGCACTTTTTAGAAAGTTGTGTGAATATGCCCTAAATAATGCAAACGGCTTGGTTTTTCATAGTAGCGCTATTATGGTTGACGGGTATGCTTACCTATTTACTGCGCCGTCAGGCACGGGCAAATCAACCCACACTAGATTATGGCGTGAAATGCTTGGGGATAGGGCGGTTATGGTAAATGATGATAAGCCTTTAATTAGGTATGAAAACGGGGAATTCTTCGTTTACGGAACGCCTTGGAACGGCAAACATCATTTGGATACCGATTGTAAGGCTAAAATTAAAGCCATTTGTCATATTTACCAAAATAAAGAAAATACAATTTGTAAGGCAAATAAAAATCAAATGTTAATA
>JAZRDW010000136.1:0-1715 GCA_045660505.1 Christensenellaceae bacterium
ACAGGTTGTTAATAATGGGGTAAAATCTACTTATGAAGTTGCCCCAACTTCCTTTTCTAAACCTTGTGAAGCAATCTTAATGGATTTAGACGGCACAACCCTTACTAGTGAAGAGTTCTGGATTAGTATGATTGAACAAACTATTAAAGGAACTATGGGTGATGATAAGTTTACTTTAGAACAAGCCGATATTCCTTTTGTTTCAGGTTTTACTACCGTTGACCATTTACAATACTGCATTAATAAGTATTGCCCAGACAAAAATATTCACGATAGTGTTAGGTTATATCACCAAATAACCGAAGTTGAATTAAAAGAAATTTTGGCTGGTCGTGGTAGAACTTCTGCTTTCCAACCTATGGAAGGCTTAAAGGACTTCTTATATGAAGTTAAAAATAGGGGAATTAAAATCGGTTTAGCAACAAGTGGGCTTGACTATAAGGCTATACCTGAAATCGTTGCTGTTTTCCGTCAATTAGATATGGGCAATCCTTTAGAATTCTATGATGCTATTATTACTGGTGGTAGAAGAAAGGATAACGGTGACTACGGCACGCTTGGTGAAATAGTTTCTAAACCACACCCTTGGATTTATACTGAACTTGCTTATATGGGCTTAAAGATTAAGGATAAAGATAGGGTTATGGGTATTGAAGATTCATCTGCAGGTGTTATGGCACTTCGTTTTGCAGGCTTCCCAGTAATCGGTTTAGAAAGTGGCAACATTACTGATAGTGGCTTAAATAGTTTATGCTATAAAAAGGTTAACTCTCTAACTGAAATCTTAAAACACATTTAAGATTATTAACTAATTACTAATAAAAACGCTAAATGAATTTCATTTGGCGTTTTTTGTTTTTAAATCATAATTAAGCCATTAAACGACATAAATATTAGTTAGTTAATGTGCAAAACTAATTAAAATCTGTGGATATGTGGATAATTTTTAAGGGTTATCAACATTTTTAGGTGTTTTATGTTTGTTATTAAAAAGAGTAGTATAATAATCGTTGCCGTGCTAATTGCAACAATTTTAACAACTTACGTGTGCTTAAGTGCAATAAATTTATTCCCTGTTAGTGAAACCTATTCTAACCGAATTAAAATACTTTTAGATGCCGGGCACGGCGGTGTTGACGGTGGGGTTACAGGAGTTAATACCGGGGTAAAGGAAAGTCAGTTAAATTTAGAAGTGGTTAGAAAACTTGAAAAAAATTTAATTAGTGCTAACTTTACAGTTAGTTTAACAAGAAAAAATGATGCGGGGTTATACGGCGTTGCAACTAAAAACCTTAAAAGAAAAGATATGGAAAAACGCCGTGATATTATTTTGCAAGAAAAACCTGATATCGTTATAAGTATTCATATGAATAAATATAGTTTGTCAACCCGTAGGGGAGCACAAGTTTTTTATAAGGCTAATGATGAAAGTGCAAAAATTCTTGCCCAAAGTGTTCAAGATAGCCTAAATTCTATGGAACAAGCAGTTAGAGAATGCTCAATTTTAACAGGCCATTATTATATTCTTAATTGCACCGATTATCGCTCTATTATAGTAGAATGTGGGTTTTTATCAAGCCCTGATGATGAAAAATTATTAACTGATGAAAACTACCAAGATGATTTAAGTTATCATATTCTTAAAGGTGTGGTAGTATATTTAGCAAAAGCATCTTATAGTGAAAGCAAGCAATTTTAATTTTATTTTAACCCAA
>JAZRDW010000137.1:0-4067 GCA_045660505.1 Christensenellaceae bacterium
CGGCATCCATAAGGTCAAATAGTCTTGATGCCCCTGCAAGCCCCATAACTATTGCCTTAATTTCTTGTGATGACTGACTAACGTTTCCAGGAAATTGCTTACTAATAGGTAGGAAAGAAATTATTGTAATTAAAAAAGCAATTGAATCATATTCAATACCCGTTACTGAAACGTGTGGAACAGATAAAGCAACTAAAAGCCCACCAACAAATGCAAGTAAAACATATAGAATATTGCCGATATTACCCATAATTGGCATTAAAATATTAGCAAAAGTGTGTGCAGAAGTAGCATCACTGCAAAGTTGGTCGTTTTTAATATTAAATTTTTCAATGGCTTCATCTTCGTGGCAGAAAACTTTAACGACTTTTTGCCCAGAAATCATTTCTTGGATATACCCTTCTTCTTCACCAAGAGATTGTTGTTGTTTAATAAAGTATTTTGCACTGTTTCCACCAACACCTTTTGTTACTAAGAACATAACGGCAACGCCTAAAAAGATTACAAGGGATAGCCATAAACTTTTTGTAAACATTATTATAAGTAAGGTTATAATGCTTATGCAAGAAGAGAAAAGGTGGGGGATACTTTGAGAAACAAGTTGGCGTAAAGCGTCGGTATCATTTGTATATGAACTCATTATATCGCCCGTTAAGTGTGTGTCAAAATATTTTATAGGCAATGATTGCATTTTGTTAAAAACTTCCGTTCTAACTTGGTGTAAGAAGTTTTGCGTGACAACTGCCATAATTCTAGTTTGCAAGAAGTTGCAAATAATACAAGTCAAATATACAGCCCCCATAATAACGAATAGGGTAATAAGGCCACCTAAAACGGAATTTAAGCCGTTTCTAACCCCTTGGTTAATTAAGGTTAAAATCTTTTGTAAAAAGATAGAGTTTGCAACGCCGGTAACTGCACTTAAAGTTAAGCAAATAAGTTCGGCAATTAAAAGTTTTTTGTTGTTAGTAAAAAGGAGTTTAAGCACTCTACCTAAAGTGCCTTTTTTGGCTTTTTGTTTAGGTCTGCCATTAGCACTACCTTTTCTTGCCATAGAAATGCCCCTAGCCATTATTGTTCACCCCCTTTATTTTGTGAGTAGTACAAGTCTTGGTAAATTTCGTTGGTTGATAAAAGGTCATCATGATTACCAACAGCAACAATTTTACCCCCATCCATAATTATAATTTGGTCAGCATCTTGAATTGATGCAATTCTTTGTGCAATTATAATTTTGGTTGTTTCAGGGATATATTCTCTAAATGCTTTTCTTATCATAGCGTCGGTTTTAGTGTCAACTGCGCTAGTAGAATCATCAAGAATTAAAATCTTAGGTTTTTTAAGTAATGCTCTAGCAATACATAGCCTTTGCTTTTGACCACCAGAGCAGTTTGCACCACCTTGTTCAATATATTTATCTAACTTAAAATTATCAATTTGTGCAAGTTTAAGGGCAGAAATAATTTCTTCATCAGTAGCGTTGTTATCACCCCATTGCATATTCTCACGGAGAGTGCCAGAGAATAAAACGTTCTTTTGTAAAACAACGGCAACTGCATTTCTTAAACTTTCTAGGTCGTATTCTTTTATATCGTGACCAGCAACTTTTAACACCCCTTCATTAATATCATATAGGCGGGGGATAAGGTTAACTAGTGTGGTTTTACCAGCACCAGTTCCACCTATAATACCTATCGTTTGCCCACTTTCTATTTTTAAATTAATGTCAGAAAGGGTGTTCTTTTCAGCATCTGCAAAATACTTAAATGAAACGCCGTTAAATTCAAAGCTACCATCTTTGATTTCGGTAATTGCATTTTCAGGTGCAACTATTGTAGGTTGTTCTGTTAATACTTCGGCAATACGCTTCATACTAGCCGTAGACATAATAATTTGAACCATTATCATAGATAGCATCATTAAACTCATAAGCATTTGGAAAGAATAACTCATAAAACTTTGTAATTCCGTCCATTTAAGTAAGGCTTCTTGTGAGTTAATAATCATAAGCGACCCAACAACGTAAATTGCAATTAATCCACCGTAAACGCAAAAGTTCATTAAAGGTCCGTTTAACGCAATAATTTTTTCTGCTTTGGTAAAGTTTTGCCTTACGTCATCAGATGCTTTATTGAATTTTTCCTTTTCATAATCTTCTCTAACGTAAGATTTAACAACTCGCATACCACTGATGTTTTCTTCAACGGATTCGTTAAGTTTATCATACTTTTTGAATATTTTGGTAAAGAAAGGTATTGCCTTTGTCATAATCAAAGTTAAACCTATTGCCAAAATAGGAACTGTGCAAAGGAAAATAAGCGCCATTTTTGAATTGATTAAGAAAGACATTGTTAATGAGAAAATAAGCATAAATGGGGAACGAACTGCCGTTCTAATAATCATCATATAACTCATTTCAACGTTGGTTACGTCGGTAGTCATTCTAGTAACCAAACTTGAAGTTGAAAATTTATCTATGTTAGCAAAAGAAAAATCTTGAATTTTGGTATACATATCTTTGCGTAAATTTTTAGCAAATCCACTTGATGCAACAGCGCAAAATCTTCCTGATAATGCACCGCAAAGTAAAGATAAACTTGCGCATAAAAGAAGTATCAAACCGAAAAATAATATTGCGTTTAGAATAGGTGGCTTTCCATCACTAGATAAAAAGAAAAGTATATTTTTAACTAGGCCAGAAAGGTTATCTATATTTAGGTTGCCGGATAAATAGTTCATTGCTTCAAGTAATAAACTCATAATCCAAGGAATTAAACATTCTAAAACAACTTCAATCGCAACGAAAATAGGGGCTAAAATAGATGGCTTTTTATACTCTCTAATAGACCCCGTTATAGTCTTAAACGAAGTAAAAAAGCCCATAGGTTTTGCCGTGTTAGTTGTTGAATTAGTATTTTTACTCATTAGTTAGCCTCCTTTTTGAAAATATCTATAATATGTTCTATCATAGGGAACTTAAACGAACCTTTAAATTCTTTTGGACACAAAATAAAATTAAGTGTTGCGCCTTTAATAATACAATTATATAGTTTAGCGCACTCATCAGCAGGATAATCGTTTTTAAATTCGCCACTAGATATGCCTTCTTCAAAAAAAGCAATCATTCTAATATGTGGTGGTATTTTATTATTATCGCATTTAGGTAATTCGCCAGATTCTACCTTAGAAAAAATAGTGGATAAGAAAAAATAAAATCTATAAGCAAATATCTCATCTTTTTTCATGTTGGTAAATGTATATTCTGTCAGTTTATACAATTTGTCAATATAATTAGTATTTTCGTTATAAACAGCATCTAAAAAATCCATAATGCTTTTACCGCGCATTTCTAAAACAGCGTTAAACAGGTCTTTTTTATTAGAATAATAATGATAAAATAACCCGTGACTGCACCGTGCTTTTTTAACTATATCGTTAATGGTTGCCCCATCATAACCCTTGTCGCAAAAAACCTTTAACGCACTTTTTAAAATATCGTTTTTTCGGTCTAATTTGCGCTTATTTATTAAACTATTATTCTTCGCCATAATTCTCCTAAAATTGACACGAAAGTCAATTATAATTATTATAAAATAAACACATAAAAAAGTCAAGTATTTTAATAAAGAAATTATAATTAAATTGACACAAAAGTCAATAATTTTTCAAATGGTATTTTTGTCAAAAAAACATTAAAATTTATAGGGGAAAGGTAAATGCAAAAATTGTTGTATATTATTAGTAAAAATATTAATATATAAATAAAAGGCAATTGACATAATTAAATAATTAGTGTATAATAGACAAATAATGGATTATTATGGATAAAAATACTTGGAGAAAAAATCTTATTATGAAAAATTATTTTACAAGTGAAAGTGTAACAGCAGGGCATCCTGATAAAGTGTGCGATAACATTTCTGACGCTGTTTTAGATGCAGTTTTAAGTCAAGATAGCAATTCTAGGGTTGCTTGCGAATGTAGCGTTACAACTGACTTTTTACTTATTATGGGTGAAATTACAACAAACGCTAAAATTGATGCTGAAAAGATTGCAAAAGAAGTTA
>JAZRDW010000138.1:0-2018 GCA_045660505.1 Christensenellaceae bacterium
AATAGCATGCGTTTATCTTGGACTTTTGAAGAAGTTGATGAAAAATTACACGCAATTATGAAATCAATTTTTGCTGCTTGTGATAGCGCATCTAAAGAATACGGCATGCCAGGCAACTATATGGCAGGCGCAAACATTGCAGGCTTTATAAAAGTTGCAGAGGCTATGAAGTCACAAGGCAACGTCTAATTTTTAAGTGCTTATAAACTGCGTTGCAGGTCGTTTCTGTCAAAAGCAAAAGACTTCAATGACCAGACGGTCAATTTCATCCTTTTGCTTTGCCGAGCCTACTGCAACTTGTTTCTAACCACTTAAAACTTTTTTAGGATATAAAACAATAAAAAAATAAAAAGACTAGCAAAACTGCTAGTCTTTTTTTCTTCAATATCTAATCTTTTATAAATTCAACAACGTCTTCAATTTTACAATCTAAAAAAGCACAAATTCTATCTAGGGTTTTCATTTCAATGTTTTGGTTAGCCCTTAATCTACGAACGGTTTTACTATCTATACCACATTCTTCTCTAAGCCTATAAGTTGAAACTCCCTTTTTATCCATTGTTAAAAATAATTTATCAAATTTAAACATTAAAACCCTCCTAAGTGTTGACAATTTATATTATGGGGGTTATAATCTTATTTATTAAGGGGATATAATCCCCATTTTTGTCAAAAAGGTGGGAATTTTTATGGAATTATGGAGAGAACTGTTAATAAGTGGATTACAAGATGAAAACAATAAGTTTGATTGTTTCAATGATAATGGATTGAAACAAATAATTGAAAACAAATGTTATAAAGTTTTGTTGCAAATTATTAAAACTTTAGATGACCAAAGGTTATCTGATAATGATTGTTTTGTTAAAATTGAAGAAATTTTATATGAATTAGAAGATAATGGTATTTATTGTGAAAGACACGATTTTGGGTAATACAAAAAATGGCTGACGGGTTTTCCGTCAGCCAATTGTTTTTCTTTAAGATTAATTTATTAAAAAATTCAAAAAATTCTTTTTAACTTTCTTAAATTATTAACATTTGGTTTTCGTTTTGTTTTTCGCCTTTAACAAGTGAATATAAATCGTTTGCTAATTTATCAATTTCAAAGCACTTTTCGGCTGTTCTTTTCAACTGCAATGCATCGCTTTTTCTTGTTAAAATAGGTATAGAACTATTTTCACAAAGTAGTGAAATTAAGTCTTTAGAATTTTCATCAACGGCTAAAATTTTAGCGTAAAGTTTATCTTCTAAACAATCTTCAATTAAATATCTATCAATGCCAAGAAGGTTGGCAATTAAAATTCTTCTTACCCTAGCGCTAGTGTATCTTTTAGTTGAAATTTTATCCACTAAAACGTCTAAATCGTGGTTGTCTTTTGAAAGCGCTTTAATGCGATTTTCAAGCCCTTCGGTGCAGTCCAAAATCTTACCAAGTTTATCAGTTGTTGTTTGCATAACACTTGCCATAATCAACTTATCAAACAGGTAAGGGTAGTCGGTTAAATCTTTATAAACGAAAGGTGGAACGCACTTTTTAACTTTATTCTTTTTGCCTAATTTTAGCGTTTCACGGATACTAGTTGCGCTAGTTAAACCTTTCTTTAAGGTTGTATCGTTATGGTCGCCATCTCTAAGCATAGGGTAAATATCAATTTTACTTCTATTCTTTAGGATAGCCTTGGTATATTCTAACCCTAAAATATTGTTTGGCGAAGATATTAAATCTTGGTTATAATCTGCGTTGTTTAACTGTTTAAGTGCTAAAAACTTGGCTTTTGCCAAAGAAACGCCCCTTTCTAATTGGTCTTTTAATGCTTTTCTAAACTCACGGCTTTCGTCAATCATCCCTTCTGCTAGGGTTAAATAATCTTGTTTTTCACCACTTTCAACGCCAAAACAAAGGGCGTCAACTAAGTTGAGTGAATTTAAAATTTTAATGGCGCCACTAGCAAAAATTTCTGCATTAGCCGTAGCGAAAACGGTTGGCAATTCCAAAACTAAATCAGCCCCTGCTAAAA
>JAZRDW010000139.1:0-2641 GCA_045660505.1 Christensenellaceae bacterium
GTATTTGCTTGGTGCTTTTTATTTTATTAACAATCAGCACGCAACCGAGGTTGCTGACTGCTCCATTTCATTTCGCAGGGCTTCACCCGAATCGCGTCTCCCCTGCCAAAAGCATCAAGTATTTGCTTGGTGCTTTTTATTTTATTAACAATCAGCACGCAACCGAGGTTGCTGACTGCTCCATTTCATTTCGCAGGGCTTCACCCGAATCGCGTCTCCCCTGCCAAAATCTCAATCACAAAAGTGGTTGGGGTTTTTATTTTTAAACTTATCACGGAACCGAGGTTGCTGACTGCTTTATTAAAAATTATGCATACAAATTTATACTAACATTTTGTATTAAATTTGTCAAGTAAGGGACGCAAATTAACTATCATAATATATACAAAAAAAGACAAAACTAAATGTTTTGCCTTTTTTATTAAATTAGTTTTCTTTTTTAGTAGAAAAGTATTTATGATATAGAGAATTAATTTGGTTTTTATAAAATTCACACATACCGTCTCTATCTAGCCCTTGTTTTTTCAACTCTTGAACATATGTAATTTGCCCTACTACAATTTTTTTAGATTTCTTATGATAATAAACAGGAACAATAGGTAAATCTTCACCAGTTTTTTTATAATACATTTCAGATAGGGTTATAAAACCACCAAAAATTTCAATAAGTTCATCAAAATAGCCTGAGTTTGAATTTTCCGGGAAAACCATTATAGACATATTTGCATCTAAAACTTTCATACTGTCTTTAATAGTTTTTGATAGCCTTGCATCTGGGTAAGTTGGTAAAAATTTCATACCCTTATACAACATTTTAGAAAATAGTGCTTCAAATAAACTTTTAATAGTGGCAGTAAACTTCCCTTTACCCAACTTTTGCATATACAAAACGTCACGCAAATATAAAAACCTTGATTTGTAATTGCCAAGCATTTGGTGTGCGCCCCATTTAACGTTAAAGTTAGGGTAGTTAATTTCTAATGCCATAGGTCCACTTTTTGCAGAGTGGTTTGCTATAACTATTGCTTTTTCTGGAATAACTTCTATCTCAGAAAAAACTTCACATTTATAAAATAACTTAAATATACCTTTAACGACCTTAAAAATAGGCTGTTTTTTACTTGGAACTACGTATTCTTTTGCCATAATTAATCCTTTTTATTTACTAGTGCTGTCAAAAACAACTTCTTTACCATAAACGTAAATACCTAAAGTACCAGGGCCGGCAGATGCACCAACAATAGGCCCTATATATTCAATGGTAATATCCTTTGAAGCATTAGGTAATCTTTCTAATAATAGGTTTCTAAGTTCTAAAGCATCATCTTCAGCATCAGCATGGACAATAATAATATCTTTAATAACTTCTGGTTGATACTCACTAATAGCCCTATCAACAAGCCTATTCAAGGCAACTTTTTTGCCCTTAACCTTTTCAATAGAAGCGTTGTTTCCCTTAATATCAGAAATAATAATAGGTTTAACGTTAAGAAGACCACCAAAGAAAGCAGTTGCAGCAGAAACCCTGCCCGCTTGCTTTAGATAAGTTAACTTATCAACTGTAACTTCTTGGTTTATGCGCTTTCTATTTTCAAGCAACCAATTAGCAACTTCATCAATAGTTTTACCTTCACTTCTCATTCTTGATGCAATTTTACATAGTAAACCTAAACCACAAGAAGAATTAAGACTATCAATACATATAATCTTACTATCTGGATATTTCTTAATTAATTCATCTCTTACGGTATAACTAGCCTTAACAGAACTTGACAATGCTGAAGAACAAGAAATTGATAAAACATCATACCCTTTATCTATGTAATCTTCAAACTTAGTCATATAATCAACTGCATTAACTTGCGAAGTTATAAACCTTGTTCCGTTTCTCATCATATCATAAAAATCTTTAACGGAAATTTCTTCAAAGTCCAAACTAGCAACAACTTGTTTGTCGCCGTATGAAAAATGCATAGGAACGTAATCAATATTATATTCCTTTCTCATGTGCGAACTTAAATCACTACACGAATCAGTTATAATAACAAAATCTTTCATAAAAAACCCCTTTTCATTTGTAATATATTAATGCTATTCAATAATTAGAATAAAATCGTAAACGTCTTGCCCACCGTCAATTTCATAGAACTCTAAATCAGCATAGTTTGTAGCCATAAGTTTTCTAGTTGCAAGTTTTTCTTCTTCAGTTATGCTTTCGCCATAAACGGCAATTAAAAAACTTTTTTCTAGTAAATTACATTTATCTAAAAGTAATTGTAAGGTTTGCAATTTAGCCGGTGTAGAAACTATAACGGTTTTATCACTAAAACCTAAATAATCCCCATTTTTAATATCAATGTCGTTAATGCAAGCATCTCTAACCGTTTTAGAAATTGAATAAGTTAAAACTCCAGCCATATTTTCTAACATATTTTGCTTAATCAATTCGCCATCATCTAAAGAATAATCTAACATAGATAAAATTGAATATGCTTGCCCTAAATTTTTGGTCTCAATAATATGTATTTTAGAATTTGTAAAAATTTCTTTTGCACCGTTTGCCGCTAAAAATATGTTTGAATTATTTGGCAAAACAAAAATTTCATCAGCGTTAACTTCATTAAAAGCACTAACAAAATCT
>JAZRDW010000140.1:0-5006 GCA_045660505.1 Christensenellaceae bacterium
AGCGAAAGTTTAGGTAGGTTAGATATTATTGAACTTCTAAACACCCTTGGTGGTGCAGGTATTACCGAAGGCAGTTTAATTTATGACGTTTTAGAAGGCGCTTCACTAAATGAACTTGGTAATTTAACCGAAAAGATTGACGGTTTTAAATTAACTTCAGTAATGCCACTTTCTAGCGATAACGAAATGCTTTATAAAATATTGTTGCAAGCAAAAGGTGAAGAAGTTACCGATTCAAATATTAATGAACTTGCCGAATCTTTAACTATTAAAGATATTAAAGGGGGGATTAATTTTGATAATATTTATTTATCAACCGTAGTTGATGAAAGCCAAAATTCAAAACTATTCTCTATTTTGGTTGAAGGTATTAACGGAAAGAGATTGACTGATAGTGATTTAACAAACGATACTAAAATGGTTTCAAATTCAACCTTGTCAATAGGCGATATAAGCGACTTTAGTATTGACGGAATTAAACTTTCAACCGTTATTGACCAAAGCGCAAATCAAAAATTATTTGATATTTTAGTTGAGGGCATTAACGGAAAAAGATTAACCGATAGTGACCCAACTAATAACGATAAACTTGTTTCAAAAACAACGCTTACCATTTTAGATATTAAAGATTTTAGTGTGGATAGCATTAAACTTTCAACCGTTTTAACCCCTAAGGATAATTTAAAAACTATCCTTGAACAAATGACTGGCGAAGATTTTGATAATATTAGTATTTCAACTTTATCGGGCAATCTAAATTTTGATAACATTTATTTATCAACGGTAATGCCTTATAACGCAGGCACTAATAAAACTTTATACTCAGTATTGTTGCAAGGTAGGGGCTATGCCGTTACTGACGCTACTGATATTGAAAAGTTATCTGAAAATTTAAAGATAAGCGACATCAGTGGTGGTATTGATTTTAGCAAAATTAGGCTTTCAACCGTTTTAACTAATAGTGGGGGTAATGATATTTTAGATATATTGATTAAAGACGATACGGTTACTTTAGGTAATATAGGCGAAAAGATAAACAACTTATCCGTTGCTGAAATTTACGGCGTGACTTGTTTTGTTGAAGACGCTACTAGTGCTAAAGCAAAATATTATAAAGATGAAAACGGCCATTTCTATCTAGTAGGTGGCGCTTTAACCCCAAGTGAATTAAACGGAACTACTACTTATTCAATCAGTAGCGACGCAAAGATTTGGTTATTCTTAGCGTATGAACCAAAGGAAGAAGAAATTGAAGGAGAAAAATATAAATTTGATGAGGTGACAGGCAACGCATTATATTATTATAACAAGAAATTAAAGTTTAAGGATATTGCATCTTCTATTACGGGAATGACGGGTGGAATTTTAGACGCAACCATACGTCAACTTGAAGACTGCGGTATTTTAGCAGGGCCATATAACCCACTATTATACCCACAATCAATAAGCCAAATTATTGATTCAGCAAACTCAAAAATACCAGAAATTTCTGTGCCATAAACTTAATATTTAAACATTAATATATATTATATAAAAATAATTGACAAAATTTAAAAGTTTTGTTATTATAAATGGGCTAAAGGTAGAAATACCTTAAAATTGAACCTTGCTTACTCTAGTTAGGGGTAAGCCGAATAAGTCCGGGAGGTAAAAAATATGACGAAATACGAGATGCTCTATATCCTAGATGCTGCGCTTTCAGAAGAAGCAACTGATGGAATCATTAAGAAAGTCGAAGATTTGGTTAACAAAAACGGTGGTGTAGTAGAAAAAACTGACCGTTGGGGCGTAAAAAAATTACAATACCCTATTAACTTTAAGTCTGAAGGCAACTACGTTTTAATGACTTTCCAAGCAGAAAAGTCTTTTGTTGAAGAATTAAAGCGTGTTATCGGTATTACAGATGGTATTATCAGAAGATTAATCACCAAGATTTAATTAGGAGAAAAATTATGAACAAAGTTATATTAATCGGCAATTTAACCCGTGACCCTGAACTTACTGAAACCCCAAGTGGTGTTGCAGTATGCAGGTTTTCAATCGCAGTAACAAGAGATTACGCTAATGCTGATGGCAATAGGGAAGCAGATTTCTTTAACATTACCGTATGGCGTGGTCGTGCAGAAAACTGTGGGAAATATTTAAAGAAAGGCAACAAGGTTGCCGTTGTGGGTAGTTTGCAAAATCGTTCTTATGAAGATAAGGATGGCATCAAGAGAAACGTTACCGATATTATAGCAAGCGACGTGGAATTCTTAACCCCTAAGGGTGCACAAAGTGATGAAGATGATGCGCCTGTTAGAACGGGTAATAGACCACAATTGGAAGCGATTGATGACAATCAACTTCCTTTCTAAAATGGGTATAGCCCTAACAAATATTTAAGGAGATTTCAATAATGGAAGATACAAAAGTAACCACCGCACCTGCTCAAGATAATGCAGTTGCTCCAAAGGAAGGTAAAAAATTTGTTAAAAGAGTTATTCGCAAAAAAGTTTGTGCTTTCTGTCAAAACCACGTTGATACTATTGACTACAAAGATATCAACACTTTGAAAAAGTACGTTACTGAAGGCGGTAAAATTCTTCCTTCTCGTATGACTGGCGTATGCGCTAAACACCAAAGAGTTTTAGCAAAAGCAATTAAGCGCGCTAGACTTGTTGACTTATTGCCATTCAAAGGTGAATAATTTAACTAAAATAAAAGCATTAACGTAAACACTCTGCTATCTAGTAGAGTGTTTTTATTTATATCTTGACTTAATTGTGTATATGTGATATAATCAAACTACGTTTTTGTTAAACAAAAGGAGAAAGGAAAATGGAACAAGAAATTTGCAAAAGAGAAAAGATTAATGAACCTAATAAAATATTTAAGTATTTAATGTACGTGTTTTTTGGTCTTGCTATTGTTTCAACCTTGGCGTATCTTCACATTATAGCAAGTAATCACTATTGGGAACAAATGTTTGATTTTGATGATGACTTCGTGCATATTTTTATCGTTATTGTTGTTTTAATAATTATAGCAGTTGTATTTTATTTCCTAGGCAAGAAAAAAACTGTTACGACCTTGGTTTTAACGGACAAAAGAATTTATACTATCCACCAATATAAAGCAACAACTATCAAAAGTTATAATTTAAATAAAATCACTAGTTATACTTTTTATCAAATTAACGAAAGCGCAACACTTACGATTAATATTTCTTTTTTGACTACTATTTTCAATGTAGATAAAGAATTCTATGATGAATTTGTTAAGGCAATAAATAATGCCGTTTAATAAAATCATGGCATATAAAGGAACACTCTGCTTTAATATAGAGTGTTTCTATTTTATTTAATTATTAATTACTGCTAAATATGGCAGTTTATATATAGTTAATGTAAAATATGTTAAAATAAAACAGTAATTACAAAGTAAATTCAAATATTCGCATTTAGAGTGAATTGATTATGGAAAAAGATTATCATAAAGAGTTTAGGAATAGGAAGATAAAAAGCCCAAACAAATTTTTGGTGTTTGCCGTTAGTAACGTTCTAAAAGTTATTGCTAGGTCACGTGGGGTTAAATTTATTTATACTGATGAATATTTAAAGATGAAAGATAGCCAAGCAATTTATTTGTGTCAACATAAGTCTAGCATGGATTATATATATTTGGTTGCAGGCATAAAGAACTTAAACGTTCACGTTTTATGTGGCTATCAAAACGTATTCCAAAAAAGCGTTTATGGCTTGCTTAAAAATTTGGGCGTAATTGCAAAAATGCTATATCAACCTGACGTGCAAGCAACTAGGCAAATGTTCCAAGCAATTAAAAACGGTGGCAGTTTGATTATTTTCCCAGAGGGGATACAATCAACTTCAGGTTCAACCCACCCAATAAATCCTGCCACTAAAAATTTTATTAAAAAGGCAGAACTACCCGTTGTGTTAGTCACATTAAAGGGGTCGTATTTTTCAAGGACACGCTATTCAACCGACGTGAAAAAAGGTAAAATAACAGTCACATTTGATAGGCTTTTTTCTGCAGAAGATTGTAAAAATTTATCTGCAGAACAATTACATAACACTCTTTTAGAGAAGTTTAAATATAATGAGTTTGAAGAATTTGAAAATGAAAAGGTTGCTTTCCGTGGCAAAAAACCTAATATTTTCGGTTTAGATAATATAATTTTTAAATGCCCGCATTGTAAAGGCGAATATACCTTTTCAACTAATAAAGACGAAATGACGTGTAGTAATTGTAATTTCACTATTAAAATGGATGAATATTACGATATAACTAGCGTAAATAAACAATTGCCTTTTAAAAACGTTGACGAATGGTATCAATGGCAAAGAAAAATTATTGCGAAAGAAGTTCAAAGTGATGATTTTTGCATGTCAACCAAGGTAAAAATCGGCAATATTAACGTTAAAAAGTTAAATAACAACTATTCTTTACTTTTCCACGGCGAAGGCAAGTTAACCTTAACCAACAAAGGGCTTACCTATGAAGGCGAATACGACGGGGAACAAGTAAATATGTTTTTTGACCCAAGGCAAGTTTATTCCTTATCAATGTCATTAAACTATGATTTAGATATGTATTATAAAAACGATTATTTCAACTTTAAACTTTTGCAAGATGAAAAACAAGTTGCAAAGTGGATGATTTGTGCTGAAGAAATTCATAACTTATATGATTCCACTTGGAAAGAAGTTAGTGATGAGGTCTATAAGTATGAGCAATAAGAAAGAAACGATAAATAAAAAAGAAATAACTATTATAGTTATTACTGCCTTAATTTTAACTGCTCTAATAGTTTTTTCTATCATCAATTGGGACGTTATAGTTTATTTGTTTGAGCAAGTTTCATCAGGGGCTGTTATCGTTCAAGATTATATATTAACACTTGGAATAACTGGGGTAATTGCAATGTCTATCGTTATGATAGTATGCTTTTTCTTCCTGTTCATATCATCTGTGCCTATTCAACTTCCCTCGGCTGTTAGTTA
>JAZRDW010000141.1:0-4165 GCA_045660505.1 Christensenellaceae bacterium
CTACTTAAAGGCGCAATTGAAAGAAGAAATAAATGTAAAGATTGCGAATATTTTAGCGTTTGTCAAAGTAACTGCTCTGATACTGCAATATTTGAAAAAGGATTAAATAATATTGCTGAAGAAGCATGTTTGCGCTTTAAAGTTTTGTTTAGTTATATTAAGGAAAAAACCCTTAAAATATTAAAGGAAAAAGTTGATTTATCAAAATTAAATCCTGCTGTAAAAAAGGCGTTTACGAAATGCTTTACCATTTCAAATAATGCCATTATAGCAAGAGATATGGAAAGTTATGAGTGAAACGTGGAGAATAATTATAGGGTATGGCGTTAACGCCGTTTACCTTTTACTAGTAGTATTACTAGGCGAATTTTTGAATAAAAAATGCAACGTTGATAGTTTGATGTCAAGAAAAATTGAGCATCTTTTAACGGGTGCAAATTGGATTATAGTTTATATTTTCTTTGGTGCTAGTATTCATCTATTTTTGTTTGCAATAGTTTCTTTTATTGCGCTTGTAGTTTTAACCTTTGGCGTTAAATTAGAATCAGCAAATCGTGAAGGGGCTGAATATAGTTTGGGGCTTATTTATTATGGAATAAGCGCAATGATATTATCTGCACTTGTTGTATTCGTTAACAACGCTTGGTATCCTTTATATGGTATCGCTTATTATTGTTTAGCCTTAGGTGATGGATTAGCACCTATAGTAGGCAAAGCCGTAAAAGAAAAGTATAATCCAGAAATTTTCCCTGGAAAAACACTTTTTGGTACTTTAACGGTATTCGTTATATGCTTTTTAGCTGTTCTAATCTTTAATTTGATTTTTGATATGCAATATAGCGTATTGTTCTTAATATCAGTAGCGTCACTAGCGTCAATGATGGAAATTTATGGTGCTAAAGGTACGGATAATTTGACAATTCCACTAATTGTATTCTTATATCTTGTATTACACAGTTTAGGGCAAATAACATTTGCAATTGAATTGGCTTTAGCATTATCTATATTGTACGTGCCAATTTGTGGTATTTCAAAATCCTTAACGTTTGGCGCAAGTTTTGTTGCGTTTATATACGTAATGGGAACGGCTTTCTTCGGTGGGTTAGAGGCAGTTGTTATGGTGTTTGCTTTATATATTATTGCAGCCATTGTTTCAGCAATATCTACCAAAAAGTTTAATCAAATAACAAAGGAAGTTAAAGCAAAAACTATTAGGAAATCTAAGCAAATTTTTGCAAACAGTTCGGTTGCTTTTGTTTTAACGATTATTTATTTTATCACAAAAGAAACAATTTTCTTGTTTGCATCTTTTGCAGTTTTAGCAGAAGAATTTGCCGATAGTTTGGCATCAGATATAGGCAGACTTTCTAAGCATCACCCTATTGATATCTTGAAATTTAAAAAAGTTAAACCTGGCATAAGTGGGGGAATATCTTTATTAGGCGTTATAAGTGCGTTAATATCATCATTTATTGCAACAAGTATTCCATTTGCCTTTTTTATTACTGAGTGGAAAGCCTTGCTTGTCGTTTTAGGCGTAAGTTTTGTTGGTATGTTTATTGATAGTATTTTGGGGTCAAGTTTGCAAGTGCTATATAGATGCCCAGTTTGTGGCGAACAAACAGAAAAACCTATCCATTGCAACGTTACCGCTGAACAAATTAAAGGCTGTAAGGTTATAGATAATAGTATGGTTAACTTGTTGACAGGGGTGTTGACAGGTGGGCTTGCTATAGTATTTTTAATGTTGGTTTAATAGAATATTTACACGATTAAACACTCTTAAATCTATGATTAGTTTTTTTGACTTTGGTTAGAAATTATCAGTTGATTAGGGTGTTTTTTTATTTTTAAGGATAAATAAAAATCTAATCTTAAAATTATAGTCTATTTTTTTAAAAAATGATTTTATATATTGAAAAATTGTTTAATTTATGATATAATTTTACGGTAAAAAAATTCTAAGGAGTATTAAATGAAAAACGTTGAAGTTTTTATAGTTATGATACTTTATATGGCTGTCGTAATCGGCATAGGTATCTATTTTTATAAGCGCTCACAAAAGAACCCAGAAAATTACTTTTTAGGTGGCCGTTCACTTGGCCCTTGGGTAGCCGCTATGAGTGCTGAAGCATCTGATATGAGTGGCTGGCTTTTAATGGGCTTACCTGGTCTTGCTTACTGGTGTGGTCTAGCAGACGCATTTTGGACTGCTTTAGGTTTAGCAATAGGCACTTACGTTAACTGGTTAATAGTTGCAAAAAGGTTGCGCAATTATTCACAAGTTGCTGGCAATGCAATTACCGTACCAGATTTCTTTAGTAATAGGTTTAAGGAAAAGAAAAAGACAATAATGGCTATTTCTTCAATCTTTATTCTTATCTTCTTCACGGTATATGCGGCAAGTTGTTTTGTTACTTGTGGTAAACTATTTAGCACCTTGTTTGGTTGGGATTATCATTTGATGTTAATAATCGGCGCACTTTTCGTTGTATTATATACATTGATAGGTGGTTTCTTGGCAGAAAGCGTTTCAGACTTTATGCAGGCAATTGTTATGATTATTGCCCTTGTAGTTATGATAGTTGTTGGCGTTATAAGTGCAGGTGGTTTTGCCACCGTATTTGAAAATGCTAAGGCTATACCTGGCTATTTCTCAATAACTTTCATTGCTAACCCACAAGTTGACCCTGCAACAGGGCAACAAATTGTTCAAAACGGCGCACCTGTGTTTGACGCAGCATCACCTTACGGCATTATAAATATTTTGTCAATGCTCGCTTGGGGCTTGGGGTATTTTGGTATGCCACAAGTTTTATTGCGCTTTATGGCTATTAGAAAAACTAGTGAAATTAAGAGTTCAAGAATAATTGCTACCGTTTGGTGCGTAATATCTTTATTAGCAGCAGTTTTACTTGGTATTATAGGAAGAACGCTTTTACCTGTTGATGAAACGCTAGGTTCAGCAACCGGTGCAGAAAACATTTTAATCGTTCTCTCAACAAATCTTTTACCTATAGTATTAGCAGGCTTAATTATGTCTGGTATTTTGGCGGCAACAATAAGTTCATCTGACTCTTACTTATTAATCGCATCTTCAGCCGTTTCAGTAAACATTTACAAAGGTATCATTAAAAAGGATAAAGAAGTTAGTGAAAAGAAGGTAATGTGGGTTTCACGCATAGTGTTAGTTTTAATTGCCCTTATCGGCGTTATAATCGCTTGGGATGAAAATAGCGTTATCTTTGATATAGTTTCATTTGCTTGGTCAGGCTTCGGTGCTACGTTTGGTCCTTTAATGTTATTCTCATTATTCTGGAAGAGAACTACTAAAGAAGGCGCTATTGCAGGTATGATTACTGGTGGCGTTACCGTATTTGTGTGGAAGTTAGTTCTTAAAAATCTACTAGCAGCACAAATTCCTATCTTTGGAATTTATGAATTATTGCCTGCGTTTATCCTTTCTTCAATCGCAATCGTTATAGGTTCATTATTATCTAAAGAACCTAGTGAAGAAATTCAAAAAGAATTTGATATAGTAAAAAATATGAAAGATGATGACGGTGAAAAAGCCGTAGCATAATCATTAAATAATTATAAAATAATTATTCAGTTTATATTGTGTTAATATTTGAGTGGTATTATATAATCAATAATTGCATTATTCTAAGTAATTTTGCATAAAAACATATAGTTAAACTATTAGTTTGAAAGGAGAAAACAAATGAAAGTATTAATTTCAACTGATACTTCATGCCTTATTAAACAAGATGTGTTTAAAGGTTATGATATTAATTTGTTCCCACTAAACGTTATTGTTGATGGGGAAGAATTTCTTGACGGCGTAAGCATAAATCAAGAACAATTGCATGCTGATATGCGCGCTAAAAAGAGTATTAAAACTTCTACTCCACCACTTGGCGAAGTTGTTGAATATTTTGAAAAATTACTTGCTAAGGGTTATGACCATATTATTCACTTTACAATTTCAAGCAAGCTTTCTTCTATGAACGACCTTTTTAATAAGGTTGCAAATGAAAATTTTGCCGGCAAACTTACCGTGATTGACTCGTATTGCCTTTCATCTGTAATGCTTTCATACGTATTTTATGCGTATGACGAAAGCTTAAAAGGCTCCGCGCCCGACGTTATTAAGGCTGAAATT